>JASJGP010000001.1:0-7761 GCA_033791485.1 Desulfobacterales bacterium
GCTGAAAAGCTGAACAGCGGCAAGCCTTTGGACAATTTTAAACTGGCATTGCTGTGCAGTGAACTGCCTGACGAATTTAAAAACATCGTGCTTAAGCCTTATGTGTCGGTGGAGCATGACCAGGTTCGTTTTTCAATCCGCATCATTGATTCAGAAAAATCTTTAAAACGAAACGAGCTGCTAAAACGGATACATAATGACCTGATCGGTAAACTGGGTTTAAAAGAAAAGAATGTTCATTTAACCGGCATGCTGGTGTTGTATAATAATATGCTGCAAAGCCTGTTTAATTCGCAGATCCTGACACTGGGAATAACCGTGCTGGCGTTGATGGGTATGTTTTTAATCCTGTTTAGATCAATCAAAATAGCGTTGATCGCCATTTTCCCGAACCTGCTTTCCATTGGAGTGGTCTTGGGGTTTATGGGCTGGCTGAAGATTCCCCTTGACATGATGACCATTACCATTGCTGCCATAAGTGTCGGGATTGCGGTGGATGATACCATTCACTACATCCACAGGTTCAAACAGGAGTTTGAAATCGATCAAAATTACATAAATGCGGTTCACCGCTCTCACGGAAGCATTGGCTACGCCATGTATTATACGTCACTGACCATTATTATCGGTTTTTCCATCCTGGTTCTGTCTAATTTTATTCCCAGTATTTACTTCGGTCTGCTCACAGGACTTGCCATGCTCATTGCCCTTATTGCCGCCCTAACGCTGCTTCCGCAACTGATCGTCTTTATTAAACCCTTTGGCCCGGAACCGGTAAAAGAATAGGGTGCCTCTCACAGGCACAAAAAGAATCACCGATGGTGCCCGTAGGAAACGCCCTTGGGGTGCTAAGTAGAAAGTTCCATATACAAGGCGCAGTGGTTTTTCAGGGACGAGGCAATACATGTAGTATGCCGAGTTCCTGAAAAACCGCTGCAACGCAGTAGATGGGACTTTCTACGAGGCCATCATTCATCAATAAGAGAATACTCAGGCATCTGATAAAGCTTTCGAATCCGGTAGCTCAATGTATCCGGGAGATATCTACCCCAGATTTTTATCGGTATTTCATCCATATGAACTGTTGGGCTCAAACCTACTGCAAGAAGATATTCAATTATGTACTCGATATTTAAAGAAATATTTCCATAAAGATCCTGTTCCTGCCTTTGCCTGAAAATTCTGCTTTCATGCATACTCCGGCCTATTTCAGACTCAACAAGCTCTTCAAAAGTGGTAAATATAAGATCAACATGGATTGTATCTGCGCCAGTTATAATGAACCCGGCAAAGTCTTCATTTAACCGGACGTTCGGCAGTCTGCTTTTAATGGAATTTTGATACTTACTGTTTTTTTTAAATTTGTCGGCAATATAATCGAAATTTACCTTTAGTTCAACAATATAATGGACAGCATTATAATTTCCGGAATGTTTTTCTTTCTCAATTATTGAGACTCCAGGCATTCTGGTGAGCACAGATTCAAGCTTATTTTCACCATACCTGTTATCGATAATTTTAGTTCCCAGAATGTCGTTTATTGTCATAGAATCAACTGGAAATTTGATGCCGTTCTTCCTGATTCGCGACATGATTTGCTTTTCTGCTTCAATATAATCGTTATGCAGTAAAAGCTCATTATGGTTTTTTCTTTGAGTTCTTATTTTTGAAATATCTTTTGCTAAGGCTTTGATTTCATTATAAACGTGCATCGAGGCATATCTGCTTGCCTTTTCAGCAATCCTTCTCGTACGCTTGAATCGGCAAATACTAAGTAAATTAAAAAGATGATCGTGATAAATATAACCTGTTATAGGAGAGCCAACGTAATAGTATTCGGGCATTTCCATATATTCTGTTATTAAAGACTTTATTCTATCAGATTTTGGATGACTATTGTTGCATAAAAAATCCTTTAATACTTTTTTATGTGAAATTGAAGTTTTTTTGAAAGGTAAGTTTGTAAGGGATTTGAGAAGTTCATTTATGAATAAGAGCATGGTTTCCCATGCTACAAAGCTGTCATAAGTGATTATCCTGGTGGTTTTAAGGGGATCCTCGGGCTCGAATCTGTCAGAAAGCCACCTGTTGGTAATTTCAAAAAATTCAGCTCTGTGTAAAAAGGCGGATAGATACATGTAATGATAAGGAAAGAAATTGTTGAATGCCGAAAAACTCAGCCATAGATATCAATCAGCAAACCGATATTATATGTTTTCAAAGGCTCAATTATGCTTGCCTGGTTGTAAGTATTTGTATTATTATCTATATTGGCATCGGCAAACTTAAAAACTCTTCTGCTGTAATCCCTATGGGTGTTTAAACTCGCAGAGAGTTGCGGTTTGATTTGGTTATCGTTATAAATATAGGGCACCAGGCTATAATTGGAAGATATTACCATCGGTTTTCAGAGCATGTTACCTGCATTTTGCTGTCTTTTTTTGAGTTCTTTGTGCCATTTTATCCGTAATGATATATTTCGTATTTTGTCTCTTCTCCAAGAAGAAGATCAATTTTTTCTTGAATTTCGGATCGTTCCTTAGAATTTTCCCAATTTTTCCATTCGTCTATCGATTGCCAGGTGCTTATAACCAGATTTTCATTAGGATTTTCAAAATTTCTTAAAGTTTCGCCGGAAATATAACCCGGTTGGTTATTAGCAAGGGTTCTTAGTTGTTTAAGAAGCGCAGTTAAATATTTTATATTATCTTCCGGCACAATCCGCTTAATGATTATTTTAACAGCCATTTAGTCTCCTTTCCGTGATGCGCATCCTGTTGACAATATGCTTATTTTTTTTTGGTTTCAGCTTCTTCCAGTTTTTTGTTATATTCTTTTTTTTCAGCTTCGAATGCCTCAAATTTTTTCTTTAATACTTCCTGTTTCTCGTTTAATTCATTTGTTTTTTTGTTAACTTTCCAGACATCCTTTTGGTTTTTTGCATTTTTTCTATCTTCTATGGTCTGTTCTCTATCCTTTTTTATCTCCTCATGTTCTTTTACCAGTTGCAATCTTGTATTATTGAGACGGTCATGAAATTTTTCAAGGTCTTTTTGATTTTTATTATCATCCTGCACTTTATTTTCTTTTACAGCCTTCTTTTCAATGGTATCTGTATCACTTCCGCTTTCTTCATAGCCCTTAAGGCCAGCCCTTTGATCTTTGGGAACTTTGTTGAAATCATCCGTAAAGTGGGTGTTGCCATTTTCATCGACATATTTATAAAATTCAGCCGATACTGTGGTTGAAAAGAGAATAATAATCAGACATATAAATAGTTTTATCAGGTTCATGGGTCAGCACTCCTTTAGAATTTTCATGCAATATTCAAGTAGTAAATAGATACCACATACAGTTTTATATTGCAAACACCATTGTTGACAAAAAGAGTGAAAGGGTTTTTTCTAAAAAGCCTTGCCGAATTATAAAATATCTTGCTTAAAAGCCTTAATAAGTATATATGCCACAACCTGGCATAAAGGGCTAAATTAAATACTCTTTCATTATTCATCTTCCCCTTTCCTCATTTTTCATCTACCTCTCAAGCGGGATATGCGGCAGGGCAGGGGAAATTTCAAAGGAATTAACATGTTAAGCGAAAAAGAAAAGCTGGACTCTTTGGCTAATTTAATGGTCGAACTCAATCAGGTAAGCGATCTGGATATTTTGATGGAGCATGTTTTAACACAGGCACGTCGATTTGTTAATGCTGATGCCGGTTCAATCTACATAGCTTATGGTGACTCGCTTCAGTTTACTTATACACAGAACGATACACTGCAAAAACGTCTGGCTAAAGGTGAAAAACTGATTTATTCTACTTTTACTTTGCCTATAGATGAACAAAGTATTGCCGGTTATGTTGCCGCCACAGGCAGGCCTCTGAATTTGCAGGATGTTTACAGCCTGGATCCGGGCTTGCCATATAAATTCAGCAGGGAGTTCGATGATGCATCAAAATACAGGACAAACTCGGTCCTTACTATCCCGCTAAAAGCGGCAAATAGAGACATTCTTGGCGTAACGCAGATTATTAATGCCAAGGATGCCGATAACAATCTGATATCATTTTCTGAAAAAGACGAAAGGATGATGATGCATTTTGCCGGTATTGCCTCCGTAGCATTGGAACGTGCCAAGATGACGCGGGCAAACATACTTCGCATGATCAAGATGGCCGAAATGCGCGATCCCAAGGAGACGGGAGCACATGTTAACCGTGTAGGAGCATTTGCTGTAGAAATTTACGAACAATGGGCTTTAAAGCGCAATCTTTCCAGGAAAGAAATAGATAAAAACCGCGATGTTCTTCGTATGGCTGCGATGCTCCATGATGTGGGAAAGGTGGCTATTTCAGACGTGATACTGAAAAAACCGGGCAGATTCAGCAAAGACGAATTTGAAATTATGAAGCAGCACACCATTCTTGGAGCCAGGCTGTTTTTAGATCGTCAATCCGACTTTGATAAGGCGGCGTTAATAGTTGCGCTGACTCATCATGAGCGGTGGGATGGAAAAGGTTATCCCGGACCTGTAAATATTATAGACGGAAGATTAATAACGGATTTATCAACTTCTGAAGAAATGCCTATCGGGATTAAAAAGGAAGAAATACCTCTTTTTGGCAGGATAGTGGCTATTGCTGATGTTTATGATGCCCTTTCAACTGTGAGGACTTACAAAGAGGCATGGGATGAATCTGAAGTATTGTCTATAATCGAAAAAGGGGCAGGATTCCATTTCGACCCTGAGATTGTCGAAGTTTTCTTTTCCAGCATTGATATGATGCGGTCTATACAGGAAAGATATAAAGATAATCACTGATGGCGTCGTAGAAAGTCCCATCTACTGCGTTGCAGCGGTTTTTCAAAAACTCGGCATACTACATGTATTGCCTTGTCTATGAAAAACCACTGCGCCTTGTATATGGAACTTTCTACTTAGCCATCAGTTATACTTTTTACAAAACGTTTTAAGTTTTAGGATTTAAGTTTCTTTTGAAACAGATAATATCATTTTCATAAAACTTAACACCTAAAACCTGATGAATTCGACTTTTTACGAATTCATCATAACTGAAAGGTTAAAAATTATGAAGACTCGCGAAATAATAACCATTTTGGTTGTCCTTTTATTTTTCTTATCATGCGTACCAAAAGCAGTTATTCCACCAGTGCCTGAGGAAGTTGGTACACAAGAAGAACTTTTTTTAAGAGCCGAAAAACTTTTTCATGCAAAGTCTTACCGGAAGGCTCTAAATACATACGAAAGATATCTTTCATCTTTTCCTGAAGGGCCATTTGCCGCCAGCGCTTTGATGAAAACGGGTATGATCTATATGGCGGTGAAAAAAAATAAAAAAGCACGAGAGATTTTCAATCGTTTGCTTTCCGAATACCCGGACAGCCCTCTTGTTTACGATGCCAGGATTGAAATACTTATTACCTATTATAATGAAGAAAAATTTTCAGAAGTTATACAGCTTGCTTCAAGTCTTTTGGAAGGTAAGATATCAAAGGCTAATCTTGGCAGGATTTACACCATTCTTGGCGATACCTATGTGGCTATGGATTCCCCGGAAGATTCAATATTTTTTTTTTCTATGGCTCATAAAATGTCCGAAGACCTTAAAAAAGATTCTATAATTGAAAAAATGAAAGAAGCTGTCGGCAAGCTTGATTCTGCGAGCATTTTATCACTTATAAAATACATTGAAGACGAACTGCCCAGGGGTTATCTAATGTTCCAGCTTGGAGTGAACTATTCAAAAGAAGAAAAACCCGATGAAGCTGTAAGAGCTTTAACAGGATTCGTGAATAGCTTTCCTGAGCACGAAAACGTACAACAGGCAAACCTCCTGATAGAAGAGATTGCAGGGAAAATGGTGTACAGTCGTTATACGATAGGATGTTTACTTCCACTGAGCGGTCCGTATAGAATGTACGGGAACAGGGCAATGAAAGGTATTGAACTTGCACTGTCCCAATTCAACTCTAAAGCTACCAATCCATCCATTCATTTATTAGTAAAGGATACAGGAGGCAATCGGGACAAAGCTATTCTTGCTATACATGACTTGCAAAATGATCAGGTCGCAGCAACAATAGGCCCGATTATCACAGCGGAAGCTGTAGCAATTGAAGCGCAGCATAGCGGGATTCCAATGATTACCATTACGCAGAAAGAAAATATTACCGAGATAAGCGACAATATATTCAGGAACTTCATTACACCTGAGATGCAGGTAAAGGCTGTTGTTTCTTATGCTGCTGAAGTCCTTGAGGTAAAGAACTTTGCTGTTTTATATCCCGAAGAGAAATACGGAACACATTTTATGAATCTGTTTTGGGATGAGGTACTTAAATATGGGGGTAAAATAGTAGGAGCAGAATCGTATAATCCCTCACATACGGATTTCAAAGATCCGATAAAAAAACTTGTAGGACTTTACTATGAAGTCCCTGATGACCTTAAGGAAAAGCCGGATGATGAAAATGAAGAGCCAGAACCGGTTATTGATTTTGAAGCAATTTTTATTCCGGATGGCCCTAAAAAAGTTGGGTTGATAATCCCTCAACTGGCATTTCATGATATTGAGGATGTATATCTTCTGGGAACCAAACTTTGGCATTCCAAAAAACTGGTCGATATGACAAAGGAATATATTCAAAGGGCAATAATCCCTGAAGGCTTTTTCAATGAGAGCACTTCAGCGCGGGTCAGAGATTTTGTGGAGAAATTTGAAAGGACATACTCAGAGAAGCCCGGATTTATTGAGGCTATAGCATATGATACATCCATGATTTTATTTCAAATATTGAGCAAGCCCGATGTCAGATCCAGGAATGCAATTAAAAATGAACTTATGCGCCTTAAGGATTTTCAGGGAGTAACGGGACTTACGTCATTTAATGATAAAGGAGATGTCAAAAAGGATCTCAGTCTTCTTCGAATAAAGGGTGATAAGTTTATCGAGCTGGAATTTAATTAAGCGTTCACGGAACGCCGAAATTAGAAAATAGCAATTGGGAAGTTTACTTTCATGCTTTTGTACTGTTGATGAACGTGTTCAAGTTTCAAGCCGTGAACGGCTACCCATTTTTCAATGAACCCTGGCCTGTTGCTTCAAGGACTGTACGCCACAACTTGCCGTTTGGCGTCACATGCTTACGTTTTCCGGCCGATAAGGCCATTGGCATATAGACAAAACAATTATTCCAGTGACTTATAATAAGCTTTGTTTTTCCCGCCATACCCGCATGAACAGCATCGCGTCCCAAAAATCCGCAAAACACACTGTCATTGGCATTTGCCGGCAGGCTCCGTATTATATAACTGGGATCAATATATTTGAGTGAAATATCAATATTTTTTTCCTTAAAATAGGATGTTATTTTCTTTTTTAAAAAAAGTCCTATATCCTTTAACTTGATATTCCCGGAGGCGTCACGCTTATCATCCACGTCCTCTAGAAAATTTTGACCGGCGCCTTCCGCTACAACAATTACCACATGTTTTCTAAGATCCAGGCGCATTTCAATTGCTCGCAGCAAACCGTTTTTTCCGTCGAGATCAATATCGATTTCCGGTATCAGAACAAAATTAACTTCCTGCTGAGCTAAAGTGGCAGTAGCCGCAATAAAGCCGGAATGTCTGCCCATAAGTTTAATCAGGCCGATTCCATTGGGATATCCGTGAGCCTCATTATGGGCGGCTTTGAGTGCGTCAGTTGCAACATCGACTGCCGTATCAAAACCGAAA
>JASJGP010000002.1:0-14238 GCA_033791485.1 Desulfobacterales bacterium
ATGTTTTTTGGAAAGCGGAATTTGTGCGACTATATCTTCAGGTATTGAACCACCCACACCAAAGAGGCTGTCCTGTTCGTTTTTTTCCCCAATATTTGCAATTATTCGTATTTTATTCTCAAAATTATTAAGATCGACCAGCTTTAACTTTAAAGAAGTAATCTCTTCTGCAAATTCCTGAATCTGCTTCCGTTGGTTCTCAATCTCATTCAGTTGGCTGGAAATTTTTGTGCTGTTGTTTCCAGTCGTCGACGAATTCTTTTTCAATTTTAAGTAATCGTACATCACTATGCCGGATATTATCAGGCAAGCGGAGATAAAAACCCTTAAGAATGAAGTAGGAATAGATATTTGTTTTGCCGGAGAGCCTGAATTATTCAGGATAAAAAAGGATGTTTTTTTTCGCATGATAAGTTAACCCTGTAAAATTAATTTATTCTTAAAAAGTCTTTCTTTTAAATGAGTTAAACGCAACTAAAAAATACGTAATATTATGCCTTTAATAATTTGATTATCATTAGCCCTTTGCAAAAAAAGCCGAACTTTCATATATCTATCGGCACAATATTGTATTTACTTAATATTTTATTTATTTGAAGAAAAATAGTTTCGGAACACTTGCACCCAAATATATTTTGTCATTTAACCTTCGACAGTCTATCTGTCAAGTCACTTAACTACAATTTTATTATAAAGAAAATCATGTGTCAAGTGAAATATCCAATTTTTAAGGGAAAAACCTCGTTTTGCTGACTAAAGGCACAAAGTTTTTTCACGAAAAAAGCGAATTATTTAAGCAAAAGATCAATTAAGATTTTTAAATAAAAGCCGTTCGATCACAATATACAGTTGTCAAATCGAAATAAACTTCTGTATATCGTGGGTTACCCCTATTTTTAGTAATTATCCTTTTTAGATCATGCCCAGCTTGAATTTAAGCGACTTCAGGGTATTTTTCATAAGCATAGTAATAGTCATTGGACCCACGCCACCCGGAACCGGCGTAATCCATCCTGCAATCTCCTTTGCTTCATCAAAGTCAACATCGCCTTTTAAAATTGCAATTTTTTTGCCTGTTTTCTCGCTGATCTTTTCACCCACCCGGTTTACGCCAACATCTATTACACATGCACCCGGTTTAATCCACGCAGGCTTTACAAGCCCTGGAACACCGGCTGCAACTATAAGAATATCCGCTCGCTTGCAGTGTCCTTCCAGGTCTTTTGTGCGGGTATGTACAATAGTCACCGTTGAATTCGCGCCAGGCCCCTTCTGGAGCATCATGTTTGCTATCGGCTTTCCTACGATATTTGACCGACCTACAACTACTACTTCAGCTCCACTAGTCTCTACACCTGCCCGCACAATCATCTCCTGAATACCGGCAGGGGTGCATGGCGGAAATTTTACTTCATCGCCGCCTATCATAAGCCGTCCTACATTTACCGGATGAAATCCATCCACATCCTTATCAGGATCGATTGCATTTAAAATCTTCTTTTCATCAATTTGTTTAGGAAGTGGAAGCTGAACAAGAATTCCATTAATGCTCTCATCATTATTGTACTTGTCAATAAGTGCCAGAAGATCCTCTTCGGAAATGTCAACCGACTGGCTGTCCTGAACCTCCGTAAAACCGACCCTGTGTGCAGTTTTTATCTTAAGTGTCACGTAAGACATCGAAGCTGGATTTTCACCAATCAGAATAGTCACCAGGCCGGGTACAACTCCATGTTTTTCTTTGATTTTTGCCACCTCTGCGGTAATTTCCTCAAGAATTTCCTCTCTTATTTCCGTTCCTTTAATTAATGTTGCAGACATCTTTGATCTCCTTTCATTAAAATGTTATATTAACTCCGTGCAATTTCCCATTGCACCGTATGGTTTAAAATCAGCAACTTTTTTAGTACATTCAATTTATCATGTCAAGAAGACTCGCTGCTTGTTAAACTAAACAGGAAAAGGAACATTCATAAGTCCTCTTGTTTCATCAAGTCCGAGCATTATATTCATATTCTGAACAGCTTGCCCTGCCGCCCCTTTTACAAGGTTGTCAATCGCCGATATCAATATCAAACGATTGTTACGCAAATCAAGTTTAAATCCAATATCACAGTAATTAGTCCCACGAACATGCAATGTGTCAGGAAACGTCCCTTCGGAAAGGATTCTTATAAAAGGGCTGCCGGAATAAAAAGAAGAAAAACAATTTTGTATATCTTCATAACTGACACCTTTTAAAAGATCTGCATATATAGTAGATAGCATTCCACGGGTCATTGGAACAAGATGGGGAATAAAAGTTATATTTATATCCTGTCCCGATTCAAGGCTCAATACCTCTTCCATCTCCGGGTTATGCCTATGCTCGGCAACCTTGTAAGCCTTTAATGATTCATTCGCTTCGCAAAAATGTGTTGTAAGCAAAAGTGATCTGCCTGCACCGCTTACTCCTGATTTTGAATCTGCAACAATAGTATGGATATCTATAATCTTGTTTTTTAGCAGAGGTATAAGCGGCAACAAAACGCTTGTAGGGTAACATCCGGGATTACCGATTAAAGAAGCTTTTTTAATCCTGTCATAATAGATTTCACAAAGCCCATAAACAGACCGTTCAAGCAGGTCAACGGCGGTATGTGGCTGGTAATAAGCCTCATACTTAGCAGCATCACGGAACCTGAAATCGGCAGATAGGTCTATCACTTTTTTACCCTGCTTAATAAGCCCGGGTACAAGTTCCATGGGAAGTTTGTGCGGAAGGGCCATGAATATGACATCCGCCTTTTCACAGGTAAGATCTGCTGCGAATTCTTCACATACGAGATTAACACTACCTGCCATTGCCGGGTAAATACTGTCAAACATCTCTCCTGAATATTGCCGGGAGGTTATAACTGTAAGTTCTACATCCGGATGCCCGGATAGGATCCTGACCAGCTCAGCACCTGCATATCCTGTGGCACCAACCACACCTACTCTTGTCATAAAGCCTCCTTGATTTCAATGCTTTGCAAAGTTTAAAAAACCCATAAAAGCGTATTCTTTTTCTAATAATATCTCAAGAAAGGATTCCATAACAAAGATAATATATAATTTCAAGTCGATTCATGAAGGCAGGAATTGACAAATTGATAAAATTAACATATTTCACCGAAAACTCATGCAAATATTGATGAATTCGTAAAAAGTCGTATTCATCAAAAACTGATTAATTCAGTTTTTTGTAACCACGCGCCCATTCGGAACAAAAGGCTGCACAATATCCATCCTGTAAGCGTTCACAGGTGCTGCAGATGTGCGTGATCAGGGCAACCAGCTATAGTCTGCTATGCTGGTTGCCCTGATCGCGTGCAGATGCGGTGCCTGTGAACGCTTACAGTTTTTTTACTACTTCTTCTGTCTTGACAGTATAGATTTTATGATTAAATTTTTCCGAGGGAATCAATAAAAGCGAAACTGTTATGCCAATATATGAATATGAACACATAGAAAAATCCTGCAACAGGGGAAAAGTTTTTGAAATTAAACAATCGATTAACGACAAACCGTTAAGCAAATGCCCTGAATGCAGCGGACCGATAAAAAAAATCATGTCTCTGGGGAATATCAGCACACCAAAAAGCAACAGTGAACTGCGCGATCTTGGTTTTACCAAGCTGGTAAAACAAGACGATGGCGTTTATGAGAACGTTACCGCCCGCAATGGAGACAGCCGCTACATGCTTCGCGACAAGCCCGAAACCATCCCGAATCTTAAAAAGACTATAACAGATTGAAAGTTTTCAAAGGAGAAAGATATGATCCATATTGAAAGCCTGACAAAATATTATAACGATTTATGCGCTGTGGATCAGATCAGCTTTGATATCACAAAGGGTGAAATCATGGGGCTGCTTGGCCCTAATGGTGCCGGTAAAACTACAACTTTACAGATACTTACAGGCTTTTTGCGACCAACCTCAGGAAGCATAAGAGTCAAAGATTACAGCATTGATAAAGATTCTCTTCAAATCAAGAAACTTCTTGGTTACCTTCCTGAGTCCGCACCTCTTTACCATGACATGCTTGTCTATGATTATCTGGATTACGTTGCTAATCTTCGGGGAATAGACAGTTCCAATAAAATATCACGGATTCGCCACTTAGCCGATCTTTGCGGCATCAGTGAAGTTATGCACAAAACCATCAACGAACTTTCAAAAGGTTTTAAACAACGTGTGGGCCTGGCCCATGCCATGATGGATGATCCGGAAATACTGGTTTTGGACGAACCAACTTCGGGCCTTGACCCCAATCAAATTATAGAAATTCGTGACATCATTAAACAGATCGGTAAAGAAAAAACCGTTATTTTATCAACACACATTCTAAGTGAAGCCGAAGCCACCTGTGACCGTATTGTTATCATCAACAAGGGAAAAATCGTAGCGAACGACACCACCCAGACTTTAAAACAATCTGCCAGTGGAAGTAATCTCATAAACATTTCCCTTCAAAATGCTGAGTTTGAATCCGTCAAACAACAGCTCACTTCCATTAGCGAAATTTCAGATATAGTGCAGGCCAGCGATGATAATGGTATTTTAAACCTTAAACTGACCTGCCTGTCTTCTGCCGACATCAGAGGCGACATATATAAAAAGGTCAAACAAACAGACTGGATACTTTTAGAGATGCATCAGGAAACCCAGACCCTGGAAAATATTTTCCGGGAACTCACAAGGGAGAATTAATATGCGGCAGGCTTTTTTTATTTTCAAAAGAGAATTTCGAACCTACTTTGTATCCCCAATTGCCTATATTGTTATATCGTTTTTTCTTCTTGTTACGGGATGGTTCTTTTTTACAACATTCTTTCTTTATAACCAGGCAAGTCTTCGTAATTTCTTTTCACTTCTTCCAATTATCTTTTCATTTGTAGTTCCGGCAATTACCATGCGGCTTTTTTCCGAAGAATTCAATGTCGGATCATATGAAACTTTACTTACCATGCCTGTAACATTTCTTGACGTGATTTTAGGTAAATTTCTGGCCTCAGTCGCCTTCATTGCTGCCATGTTGATACCGACTCTTGCCTACCCTCTCACTGTTGGATTCCTTGGGCAGTTGGACTGGGGCCCGGTTGCAGGCGGCTACATAGGAGCAATCCTGCTTGGCGCCGCTTTCTCTGCAATAGGTCTTCTTTCTTCATCTATGACCAGAAACCAGATTATTGCTTTTATTACAGGGATGGCTATCTGCTTCACCCTTGTCCTGATTGATAAAATGCTCTTTTTTCTCCCCCGATTTTCACTGGTATTTTTTCAATATCTGGGCGCAGATCATCATTTTCAAAATATTTCAAAGGGTATTATCGACTCAAGGGATATTCTCTATTTTCTGAGTATAAGCTTTATCGGCCTTTACGGCACACACCTTGTTTTACAGGAAAAAAATTAAGGAGTATATAAATGGTTGTGAATAAACGATCGAAAAATTTTCTTAAATTTTTCATCTATCTTATTGTCATTGTTCTTATAAACTTAGCCGGAACCACACTCTTTTTCAGGCTCGATCTCACGGAAAACGGAACCTATTCCATCTCTAAAGCCAGCCGACAGGTGGTTTCCACTCTCGCAGAACCACTTACAATCAAGGTTTTTTTCACCAAAAACCTTCCTGCGCCCAATAATAATACTGAACAGTATCTACACGACCTTCTTGAAGAATACTCCATATTTGCAAATCAGTATTTTAACTACACCTTTTATGATGTAAGCCCCGATGAAGGAGATATCAGACAGGAAGCAAAGGAAAACCGGGAGCTGGCAGAAAACTATGGAATTCGTCCTGTTCAAATTCAGCTCGTAGAAAAAGATGAAATCAAATTCCAGAAAGCATATATGGGTCTTGTGCTGATACACGGCGATATTATTGAAAAAATCCCTACTATAACGTCCATTGATGGGCTTGAATATAAATTAACTACTGCAATTAAAAAACTGAACAATAAAATAAGTGCCCTGCTAGGCCTATCTGAAAAAATAAAGATTAAACTGTTTCTTTCTTCTTCTTTAAAGATCGTTGCTCCGTATATGAAACTAAACAATCTTTCCGGACTTTCAAAAACAATTGAAGAAATTGTTGGAAACCTTAACAACAAGAGCTATGGAAAGTTGGAGTTTCAATATCTTGATCCCACAAAAGATCCAGGGATAGAGGAGCTCGTAAAAAATTATAACATCCTCAGTCTTAAGTGGCCCGATTTTGCAGACGGTAATATCAGTGCAGGCAACGGCGCCATCGGCCTTATGATGGTCTACAAAGACAAAGCTGTGACAATTCCGCTTCTAAATATTCTCAGGCTGCCTATTATAGGAACGCGGTACGAAATAGTTGATATGACCGAACTGCAAGAAACCATCAGCAACCATATCGAATCGCTTATAGATATCAACGAAGAAATAGGTTATCTTACAGATCACGGAACCCTTACTATCCAGGGCGTTTCACCTAATGATCCTGCAAGACAGCGAAATCAAAACAACCTTAACAGTTTAAAAATACTTACTGAACAAAACTACTCGATAAAACCTGTCAACCTTAAAGAAAATAATATTCCTGAGAGCCTTGGCACCTTAATTGTCGTAAGGCCAACTGAAGCTTTTACCGAATACGAACTGTTTCAAATCGACCAGTTTTTAATGCACGGGAATAACCTTGCTCTGTTTGTTGATTCTTTCAACGAAGTTATGCCTGGCGGTCAGCAGGGTATGTCTTTCAACCAAGGACCTGTGTATCTTCCCATCAATACCGGTCTGGAAAAACTTCTTAAGCACTACGGAATCAGCATTAAAAAATCCTATGTCATGGATGAAAATTGCTACAAGCAGGAACTGCCACAACAACTCGGCGGCGGTCAAAGGCTCATCTATTTTGCGCCATTTATTAAAAATAAATTTATCAATAAAGACGTCAGTTTCATGAAAAACATAAAACGGCTGATTGCCATAAAGGTATCTCCTCTTGAAATCGACAAAGAACGAATAGAAAAAAATGGTCTTACAGCACACAGGCTGTTTTCTTCATCTGAAAAGTCATGGGAAATGAGTGGACAGATTAATTTAAATCCCATGTTCATTTCTCCTCCACCGGCAGATGAAAAGAAAAGTCTGCCTCTATCATATATTCTTGAAGGCCAATTTCCCAGCTATTTTGCAGGCAAACCTATACCTGAAAAAAAAGTGCCTGAAGATAAACCCTCTGAAAATAATAAAGATAAAACAGACGATAAAAATCAAATCGCCTCGCAGGAAAAAAATCCCGACATCGATTCTCCCAAAATAGAGAGTGAAGGTGAATTTATTTCAAAAGGCAAGCAGGCAAAGATCTTTATCATCTCATCTTCCGATATGCTTACGGATAATGTGCTGGATCAAGAAGGAAGAAGTTCCAACGCTGTTTTTGTTATGAATGTATTTGATTATTTAAACAATCGAGAAGAAATCGCTGTTATGCGCAGCAAAGAGCAGCGGTTTAATCCACTGCAGGAATCAGAGGCAGGAACGAAAACTTTTATAAAATCATTTAATATTGCCGGTCTGCCTATACTTGTGGTCATTTTCGGGCTTTTTGTATTATTTAGACGATATTCTCGAAAAAAACATATCCTGACGATGTTTCAAAAATAAGGACATTCTATGAAGATTAAAAAGGAATATATCATACTTGCTGTCATTACTGCTGCTCTGTTGCTTTATCTGAGTCAACGCAGTACTGACAGAACCCTTTACCAGTTACCGGATGTGCCGGAAATCTCAAATTCAGATATTACGAAAATAGAAATTAATAAAAACAGCACACCCATTGTCATTAGTAAAGAGGGTGACAGTTGGAAAATCGGACCAAAAAAATATCCGGCAGACACATTAAAAGTCAAAAACATTCTCGATGTTATGGGTGAACTTACACTTACAGCCCTTGTGTCTGAATCAAAAAGCTATAATCGTTATAATCTTGATGATGATAATAAAATAACTGTTAAAGCATTTGATAAAGATACGCTTAAGATTGAGTTTGATATTGGTAAAGCAGCGTCGTCTTTTCGCCATACTTTTGTAAAAATCACCGGTGACGAGCGGGTTTTTCATGCGCGTGGCAGTTTTAGGGAAAAGTTTGATAAAACCGTGGACGATCTTCGGGATAAAACGGTCCTTGCCTTTAAGCTGAACGAAATCGATAAAATATATATAACCAAAGGCAATAAAGAGATATCTTTCAGCAAAACCAAGCCTCCTTCGGAAATTAAGGAGTCAAAAGAGACTGACACATCGAATCCAAAATCTCAGCAGACGGAAATAACCTGGCAAAATGCTTCCGGGGAAAAAGGGGATAATTCGAAAATTAATCGTCTTCTCACCACCCTGTCAGACTTGAGTTGTGAAAAATATTTATCCGGCCAAAGTGAAGACGAATTAATAAATCCTATATATACCTTATTGCTCAAAGGTACTAAAGAGTATAAACTCTCAATATTCGCAAAACCTGATAAGGCTGACAAAAATTATCCGGCCATCTCCTCGGAAAATAAGTATCCTTTTATTTTGTCCGACTCACAAGTGAAAAGTATAATGGATGACCCAGGTGAAATGCTGGAAAAGAAGAATGAATCATAAAAAAGATTAAAACAATCACGAAAACGCGAAATGAGGAAAGCACGAAATAAAAATCTTTTCGTGTTTTCGTACTTTCGTGTTTTCGTGATAATTTTTTATTCCCTGCTGAATCTTAAATCGATCATCCGCCCAGATAAGCTTTTTTGACCTCCGGATTTTCGAGCAGTTCGTCAGAAGGTCCTTCCAGCACTACATTGCCGCTCTCCAACACATAACCACGTCCGGCAAATTTCAGCGCCATCCGTGCATTCTGTTCAACCAGCAAAATCGTGGTACCTTCCTGATTAATCTCTGTTAACGCAACAAAAACATCGCGCATAAGCAAAGGCGCCAGCCCCATGGACGGCTCATCGAGAAGCATGATTTTTCTACCGCTCATAAATGCCCTGCCAATGGCCAGCATTTGCTGCTCACCACCACTCAGGGTACCGGCCTTTTGAATTTTACGTTCATCCAATCGAGAGAATATGGCGAACACTCGCTCAATGTCTTTTGCAATATTTGCTTTATCTCTGCGGGCAAAGGTCGCAAGCTGAAGGTTTTCCAGAACCGTCAGATTGCCGAACAGTCGTCTTCCCTCCGGTACATGGGAAATACCCAACTGGCTGACCACTTTATCAGCAGAATATTTTAGCATATCTTTATCCTGAAAGATCATGCGGGTACCTTCTTCCACCGGCACCATCCGGGAAACGGCCCGTAGTGTCGTGCTTTTCCCCGCACCGTTGGCCCCGATAATCGTTACGATCTCACCTTCATCAATCTTAAAGTTTATCCCGTGGAGGGCTTTAATCTTATCGTAGGATACCTGCAAATTTTCCACTGACAGCAGCATCAGTCTATTGCCTCCTTGCCCAGATAGGCATCAATCACTTTAGGGTTGTTCTGGATTTCTTTCGGCGTACCTTCGGCAATTACCTCGCCGAAAACCAGAGTCTGAATTTCCTGGCAGAGTTCCATGACCACTTTCAGCCGGTGTTCAATTAAAAAAATGGCCAGTCCGAATTTTTTATGAACCTGACGAATGATAGCCATCATCTGAATTAATTCTTCCGGGTTCATACCGGCTGTCGGCTCATCCAAAAAAAGGATTTTCGGATCCATGGCCAACGCCCTGGCCATCTCAACCCTTCTTTGAGCCCCGTAAGGCAGGTTAAGCACATTCTCGAGCGCCAGGTCGCTAATGCCGACAAGTTCCAGGAGGCCATATGCCTTGTCCTCGGCCTCTGCTTCCTGTCTCCTTCGTTTCACTGTTCCAAAAAAAGCGCCTGCCAACCCGTAGGTCATCTTCGAATACTGGGACATGATCACATGTTCGAGAACGTTCATATGTCTCCACAGCAGCAGGTTCTGAAAAGTTCGGCCGAGCCCTGCGGAAGCAATCTGGTGGGGCTCTAGTCCCACAAGATTCTCACTTTCCAGTTGCACGGACCCTTCAGTGGGCTTGTGAATACCGGTTATCAGATTAAAAATAGTCGTCTTGCCTGCTCCGTTGGGACCGATGAGTCCTCGTATCTGGCCCGGCTCAATCTGAAGGTCGTAGTTATGAACAGCCCGCAGTCCGCCGAAATAGTGAGTCATTTTCTCTACCTGAAGCAATGACATATTATACCTCTTTTCTCTTTTTCTTTTTAGGCTGGATCAACTTCAACACATTAAACTCCTTAAAGGCGATCAGTCCTGTCGGACGATAGATCATTACCAGGATGAGAAGCAGCGGAATGGCAATCCATTTAAAAAGTTCCAAAGGCCGCAGGGCTTCGCCGAGCAGGCTCAGGCTCACGGCCCCCACAATAGACCCGTACACCGAATTCAGGCCGCCGAAATAAACCATTGCCAAAACCTCGGCCAGTTTCTGAATACTAAACGATGCAGGATTCACATAACCCAGTACATGGGCAAACAGCCCCCCTGCCACGCCGGCCCAAAAGGCGGCAAACATGTAGGCCACAACCTTTGTACGCTTGGTATTGACAGTCATTGCATTGGCAGCCGTTTCTTCATCCCGTATAGCGTTAAGTGCCTTGCCAAGGGTGGAACGTACAAAATTGTTGATTACCCAGATACAGACAACGGTCCAGGTAAAAACTGTGGGCAGGTTTGCCCAGTCCGGCTGGCTGCTAAGTCCGCGCGGTCCACCTACAAATTCCAGGTTTTCAATCAGGCTTTTAACAATAAACATAAACGCCAGAGAGATAATTGCAAGGTAATCTCCCCGCGTTCTGAAAGAAGGAATCGCGACTATCAATGCCCCGAGGGCCGACACGCAACCGCCAAAAATGAGTCCTATGGGAAACAGGAATGGGCCTAAAAAAGAAGGCATAAGCGCCTGCCCGAACATGCTGTCGTTAACAAAAAGGGATACAGAAAAAACCGAAGCGGTATAGGCACCAAGCGCCATAAACCCTGGATGTGAACATGAAAACTCTCCCATATAACCGTTTATCACGTTCAGGCTTACGGTCACCATGATAGCGATCAGGGTAAATTTGAGTGTTAGAAGCCGGTAGTCGCTCATTCCTGTCCAGATATGAAAAATTGCGTAAAGCAGCACCAGGTGGACAAGTACGGATCCCTGCATTGAAAAATTAATCAGTCTTTCCGCCAGCCGGTTAGCCGGTGCAAGTGTCAATCGTGCAACAATACCGATGGGCAAAAGAAATATCAACGAAACATAAAGCATGCTGCTGGGAATAAGCATCGGTTTTTTAAGCATGATTAAAAAGCCAAAAAGTGCCGGGATTTTTGGCAGACCCAAAGCCCATGCCAGCGGTGTTCCCACAATTTGTTCCAGAATAACCGCAACCAGTGTGCCGAAAAGCCACCCCAGGATCGGAACCCTGGCAAACGTCTCCAGGATTTTGCTTTTTAATCCTGCTTCAGGTGTAGATAATTCGCTCGTTGTTACTTCCATTTAAATCCCTTTCAATAAATAGCCCGTTACTAAAGTCTCAACTTGGCACTGTACGGCTCGCCAAAAAAACCGTAGGGTCTGAAAGTCAGAATGAGTAGTACAATTGAATAAGCGATTATATCCCGCAAGGTAGATGGAAAGATCATCGCCACGAAGATTTCAATAAACCCGAGTAAAAATCCAGCCAGTGTCGCCCCCATAATCGAACCTCTTCCACCCAGAATTGCAGCCACAAAGGCCTTCCAGCCAAATATAATTCCCATGTACGGATCGAGTACAGGATAGGCAACTCCAAAAAGAATACCGGCCACGGCGGCCAGGGCTGACCCTATCGCAAATGTCATGGCTGCAATACGGTTGATCGATACACCCATCAAGGGCACAACCACAAAATCAAAAGCCATAGCACGCATTGCCATCCCCCAGCGGGTTTTTTTAATAAACAGATGCAAAGCCAGCATAAACGAAAGTGAAACAGCTACAATCATAATTTTTTTATTGGTGATGAATACACCGTAGACATTATAGGTCACGGTTTCGATCAAAGGCGGAAACGCTACACGCTGTGTGCCCATACCCCACAAAATGAGCATTTCGAGAATAATACCAATCATTAAACCTGTAATGGCTGCCGATGCACGCGGCGCCTCCCGCAACGGACGATATCCCACACGTTCTACGAACATGCCCACAAAAGAAGTTAAAAACATGGAAAGAAGAATAGTCAGCACCAGCACAAGCCACCCGGGTAAAGCAAAAGAACACAATGATGCCAGCGCCATCAGACCCATTGCAACACCAAAACCGATATATGCCCCGACCATGAAAATATCGCCGTGTGCAAAATTAAAGAGCATCATAATGCTGTACACCATGGAATATCCCAGGGCGATAAGTGCATAGAAACTGCCCCACTGCAAAGCGTTGATCAGGTTCTGGAAGAAATATACCATCTTGCTTTCCTCTCGTTCTTTCAAAAAAGCGGGCTCAGGGTTTATCGCCCTGGCCCGCTTTTGATATAACGTAATACTTCAGACTTTAAAAAGCCTTTACGGACCTCAGGTCACAATATGAGATCTCTCCTGCAATATTTCTTTATAAATTATTCATGCCCATCTTAAGGACAGATAGACTTGTAGAACTCGAACTCACCTGCATCGCTGATCCTGACGATAACGGCACATTTTTTCGGATCGCCTTCCTCTGTAAAGGTCATATTACCTGTGATGCCTTCAAATTCCTTGATCTTCGCAAATGCGTCCCGAATTGCCTGGCGGTCTTTTTTCAGATCACCGGTAATCGAATCGCAAGATTCAATAGCTTTTTGAGCAAGGCGTATTGCATCCCAGGTCAGAGCTCCAACATCGTCCGGAATATATCCGTGTTTCTTGTTATACCTGTCGATAAATTCCTTGGTGGCCCCTTTGGCGCCTGCTGCTGCATAATGGGTGCTGAAAAACTGCCCGAAGCAGTCTTTCCCGCACAACTTTACTGTTTCTGCAGAACCCCAGCTATCACTGCCTACAATCGGTTTGTCCCATCCGAGCTGATGAGCCTGCTGTACGATTAAAGCCACTTCATTATAGTACTGCGGAGTAAACAATACCTCAGCGCCAGATTTGATTATCTTTGTCAACTGAGAACTGAAATCGGCGTCCTTAGTGGTAAAGCTTTCATATGCCACCACTGAACCGGCACCGTTCAACTCTTCCCAGGCCGCTTTAAAAAACTCTGCAAGACCTTTTGGGTAATCACTGGCGACATCATATAAAACAGCTGCCTTTGTATATCCGAACTCGTTTTTTATGAAATTGGCAACAACCGGCCCCTGAAACGGATCAAGAAAGCATCCTCTGAAAACAAATGGTCTGTCTTTGGTTGTTTTCGGGTTTGTTGACCATGGACTGATCATCGGAGTTTTATATTTGTTAGCCACTTCGCCCGCAGGCACTGCCTGCTTGGAAGATTGAGGCCCGACAATCACAAGGACTTCATCCTCTGTAATCATTTTGGTGTTTGCTTTTACAGCTGATTCCGCTTTTGCCTCATTATCCTCTATTACCAGCTCTACCTCGTACTTTTTTCCTCCTACTTCAAGTCCGCCTGCGGCATTAATATCTTCGAGCCACATCTGGGCGGCAAACTTTGTGCCTTCCCCTACCTTGGGAATATCCCCGGTAATAGGAGCGTTAATGCCGATCTTGATTGTCGTTGGCGCCTTTGGACCACAGGCGAAAATAAATAGACCAACTACAAGACAGCAAACAATACCTATAAATAATCCTTTTTTCATCACTACCTCCTTTGTTTACCCTGCCACTTTTAAAATGCTGTTTAAAAAAACAACAAAACCATATCCAGCTTTCGAATTGAGACCTTTGAAAAATGGTAATTTTTGCTTGAGTTCAAGGAAGGCGAAAATTTCAACCACAGGAATATATAAAATATTTCGAGGGTTGAAATTTGAGCCTGACAAAGAAATCGGGCATAAAGTGCCGTTTTACAAATGTCTCTATATCACAGCTACATTACAGCTACATTACAGTTAAGTCAAGAAAAAATATTTGCATTTTAGAGGAAATATTAATGGAACATAAATTGCGAATACTGCATTGAAAATACTTCAGATTTAGAGAATGAGAAGTGCCTGCCCACCAAATTTTTCCG
>JASJGP010000003.1:0-8720 GCA_033791485.1 Desulfobacterales bacterium
GAAGTATAAATCTCTTATTCAACAGATATACGACTCGTTATAAGTACATATATTGAATCCATGTATGTTGATGCAAATCAGGGAGGACTGATGTCTTTTATTTTTGAGAAAAAAGATCGTGTTGCCTATATATTACCTTGAATAGGCCTCTGCCTTGTAAAATCGCTACCGGGTTGTGCTGGATGGCCAGCCCCAGTTCTGATTCACCAAAAGCACTTGAAAAAGAAGTGCTTTTTTTGTATTGAAGGTATACAACGGCTGTATATAGAAACATAAAACGCACTCTTTTATTTTCCATTTGAGTATTTTCTCTGGATAATTTTATTTTATATCTTGATATAGTGCACATATGAACCATATAGTTCATATGTGCACTATAGGTATTGGGATGCATTATTAAAAGCTATACAGCAAAAAACAACATCTGTAAGGGGGCAAATCATGCCTGATCAAACAAAAAAAACAGATAAACGGCTATTTTACAAAATTAATATATCCCAACGACTCTTGCTGAAACATGTGGATCGCAAAAGTACAAATAGGCTGGGAGTGCCGGTTACTCAGGTTACGGCCCTGTTGTATCTGATGAAAAATGACGGATGCCAACTCAATGATTTAAGTGCTGTATTGATGCAAAATAAATCGGCAATCACAACACTGGTCGGGCGCCTGGAAAAAAACGGTCTTATTGTGAGAAAAAAATCCGAAACAGATGGCCGGGCGTCAAACCTTTTTTTAACTGACAAAGGGCACGAAGTCGGTATACGGGCTCTGCCCATGATGAAAGAATTCAACCAGGAACTACTGAATAAATTTTCAGATAGTGAAATAGAGATAATCCATCGTTTTGTGGATACCATTATCGAAAACTATCGCTGATTTTGCCTCAGTAATTAAAACAACTATTTTATAAAAAGTGACAAATTATGACGACATGGCAAAAAACAGGATGTGTTCTCTGTGCTCAGGGCTGCGGTCTTGAGGTTCAGGTAGAGCAGAATAAAATTGTCAAGGTCAGGCCAGATAAGTCAAATCCCAGAAGTCAGGGATATGCTTGTAGAAAAGGGATGAATATTGCCAACCACCAGCACCACGAAGACCGATTGACACACCCTCTGAAAAAAACATCGAAAGGGTTTGTGCAAATATCTTGGGACCAGGCATTTGATGAGATAGGCGAACGCCTTAATAATACCATTAATGAATATGGACCCAAAAGTTTTGCATACATGGGAGGTGGCGGACAAGGGTGCCATTTTGAAGCGGCTTTTGGTATGTCTCTGCTAAAGGGTTTGGGTTCCAAATACAACTACAATGCACTGGCACAGGAATTAACAGGTTACTTTTGGGCTTGTGGAAGAATGACTGGCAGGCAGAATCGATTCAGCATTCCTGACGAACACCAGAGCGACATGATCCTGGGCATCGGATGGAATGGTATGGTGTCACACCAAATGCCCCGGGCACCTATTGTGTTGAAAGAATTTTCTAAAAATCCGAACAAACTTCTGGCGATTATTGATCCCAGAAAATCTGAGACGGCAAAAATAGCCAATATCCATATCCCGCTAAAACCAGGAACAGATGCTCTTCTTGCCCGAGCAATGATTTCCATCATTCTTCAGCACGGTTTAGAAAACAAAGCATATATCAAAGAACATGTCACAGGTTTTGAAGAAATCAAACCCTGGTTCATGGATTTTGATGTAAAAGGAGCCCTTGCCGTGTGCGAGGTGGAGGAGATCGAGGTTCAAACTCTTTGCAAAGAACTTACCAGTCGAAAATGGTGTTTGCATTTTGATTTGGGTGTCTTTATGAACCGTCACAGCACTCTTGTTACCTACCTTTATATGGTGCTTGCAGCAGTTTGCGGCCGGATTGGGAAGACTGGAGGGTTTGTTATTCCCGGCAGTCTGGTGCCCTTAGGCTCACATACGGATGAACGGGATGCTAAAACCTGGAAAACGGTCACAACTGAGATCCCTTCCCTGAACGGTGCTTTTCCTCCGAATGTCATGCCTGAGGAAATTATGTCAGATCACCCTGATCGGCTTCGTGCAGTGCTCGTATCGGGCTCCAACCCTTTGAGGTCATATGCAGATACTATTGCCTACGAAGAAGCCTTTGCCAAATTGGACCTTCTGGTCACCATTGAGCTTGCCATGACGGAAACCGCCCAGCGGTCTCACTATGTTCTTCCAGCCAAATCAGGTTACGAATCCTGGGACGGTACCTTTTTTCCCATGACGTATCCGGAAGTCTATTTCCAGATGCGGCAACCGGTGGTGACAGCTGAAGGGGAGGCAAAAGAAGCAGGAGAAATCATGACAGGCATTACCCAATCCGCAGGGCTGATTCCTGAAATACCGGACTATCTAAAGGATGCATCTAAACGAGACAGAATGAGTTATGCTGCAGCTCTTTTTTCCTTTGCCGCAAAAAATAAACAGGCTTTAAGAGTTATGCCCCATGTTTTATCCCAAACTTTGGGGTGTACCCTTGGATCAGGAAATAATGCTGCGCTTTGGGGTCTTTTGCTGGCAGGAAACAAAAAGGTTGTTGACGCTGCTTTCCGTGTGGGAATTACCAAACCTACATGGGGTGAACAGCTTACCAATATAAGCCTTGTGACCAAAGCATTGATAGGGATGATTCGTTACAAAAGTATTGCCCCTTTAGCAATTTTGACACCTCAAATCGGGTGGGCTGAAAAAATGTACCAAAAAATTATCCAACATCCTGGGGGACTTTGGATCGGAAAACTTGATAGTGAAAACAGTATGAAGGAGATCCAGACGGATGATGGCAAAATTCATGTCCATATTCCTGAAATGGAAGTGTGGATCCATGAAATCACCCCGGAAGAGGAGATCAAAGCCCTTTCTGCTGATCCGAACTTTCCCATGACATTGAGTGCTGGGCGCCATACGCCCTACACTGCCAATACCTTAATGCGCAAACCCGACTGGAATGCAGGGAAAAGGGCCTGCACCCTTGCAATGAATCCCAAAGATGCCGCTATTCTGGATATGGTCGATGGTGAAATCGTATCGCTTGCCACCGAGACATCCAGTGTTGAAATAGAACTTGAAATCACAAAAGA
Source organism: Desulfobacterales bacterium (assembly GCA_033791485.1). GTDB lineage: Bacteria > Desulfobacterota > Desulfobacteria > Desulfobacterales > JAUWMJ01 > JAUWMJ01. The sequence continues at coordinate 3,104 of JASJGP010000003.1, forward strand.
AACCCGAAAAGGCCAGGTGCTGGTACCTCATGGTTTTGGCTTAAAGTACAAAGGTGTAGAATATGGTGTCAATGTAAACAGATTAACCAAAAGTTCTCACAGGGACCGCTTTGCGGCCACGCCTTTTCACAGGTATGTTCCTTGTCGGGTAGAAAAAAGGGAAATAAAATGAAATTGACCATAATCAGTGGAAGCCCAAAAGGGAAAGAAAGCGTAACCCTCCAATACTTATTATATCTTCAAAAACACTATCCCAAATATAAATATGAAACTTTTCATGTGGGTCAAACAATTAAATCCATTGAAAAGAACCCGGATAAATTCCAGGCAATTATAGACAGCGTAAAATCATCAGATGCCGTATTTTGGATTACGCCAATTTATTATTTTCTTATTCCATCACAATTAAAACGCTTTATTGAATTGATCAGTGAAAGAGGGGTTGAAAGCGCATTTAAAGGAAAATATGCAACAGCAGTTTCAACTTCTATCCGTTTTTTTGATACAACGGCACACCATTACCTTCATGCTGTTTGTGACGACTTGAAAATGAAATATGTAGGATTTAATTCTTTAGATATGTGGGATATTTTTAGTTCATCAAAAAGAAAACAATTTCTCTATTTTGCTGAAAATTTATTTTCAATAATTAAGAGAAAAGAACCTGTCTCAATTCAATACTTACCATTATCAAAAAATACATTTTCTTATTCTCCAGGAAAAGTGGCTACACAAATTGATAATTCAAACAAAAAAATCGTTGTCCTCACGGATGAATATAACAGTGAGACAAACCTTGGAAAAATGATCAATCGGTTTTCCAGCTCATTCACACAAGACATTGAACTTGTTGAGATTAGTAAGCTCGACATTAAGGGGGGATGTCTGGGGTGTATAAATTGCGGGTATGATAATAAATGTATCTATAAAGATGAATTTACAGATTTTTGGAAAAATACAATGAAAAAAGCAGATATTATTATATTTGCAGGCGAGATCAAAGACCGTTACCTGTCGGCTCAATTTAAAAAGGTTTTTGACCGAAGTTTTTTTATGAATCACAGACCCTATATCACAGGCAAACAAATGGGGTTTCTCATCTCCGGTCCTTTCCGCCAGGTCGCCAACCTTAATTATCTCTTTTCAGCGTATGTTGAAAGCCAGAATTCAAATCTGCTTGATTTTGTAACCGATGAGTATGATGATTCGGTAATGGTAGATAAACTGATACAGTCAATGGCAGTCCATGCCGTGACGTATAGTGATCAGGGTTATATCCGGCCCCATACTTTCTATAAAGAGGGGGGATTAAAAATTTTCAGGGATGACGTTTATGGCCGTCTCAGATCGATATGCCAAGCTGATCATCGATGGTACAGGGATAATGGTATTTATGATACATTCCCCCAGAAAAATAAGTTCACAAAAAAAATGAACCGTAAATTTATGTTCCTCACCCGTTTTAAAGGTATACGGAAAAAATTTTATAAAGTTAAAGACCAAAAAATGCTCCAACCCATTCAAAAGATAATCGCAGATCCGGATAAATAATATACCCGAAGATGGACTTGAGTTGAGTCCTTGTGCCCCAATATATAGGGGGTTGCTCCCGGGAAAGATTGGATTGATGGTGTTCTCAAGTTTTTAATCCATATAGAGATGAAGACGTTCAAAGCTATTTTATTGTCTGCTGTTGTGTCTTTTTTTCACAGAACATTCCCAGATTTTTCATACGATGCCGAAGGGTACTCGTCGGTAAGCCAAGCAATGTTGCAGCACCGTCTTCTCCACCAATTTTTCCCTTGGTCAGTTGAAGAATCGATTCAATGTGGCGTTTCATGGCTTCATCCATGTTCAAGACAGGGTGAACGTCGACGTTGACAACAGATTGTTTCGAAGGGGCCATAGGGGAAAGATTTAGTTCATCAAAACGGGGAAATTTTTCCTGTGGCGATGCTGAGTTTCGAATCAGAGCCCGTTCCACCATATTCTCTAATTCTCTGACATTGCCTGGCCAGTGATAGGTCTGAAGGGTTTCTATACTGCCCGGGGCCGGTTTTTTTCCAGAGGATAAATTCAACTCCCTGGTTTTTCGTTCTATGAAAAAACTGAGCAGGGCTGGGATATCTATCACCCTGTGCCGGAGTGGAGTAATGGTGATGGGAAAGACATTCAGACGAGTATTATTTTCGCTCATATATCATGCCATGCCCAAAAAAAGCATTGACACTATAGAGGATCTTGATTATATTGGAACGATCGTTCCGGTTTAATATAAATAAAAAGGAGAAAAAATGAATATATTACGTACCCCAGATGAACGCTTTGCTGACATCCCTGATTTTCCCTATCAGCCTAATTATTTAAAAATTGAAGACAGTGAGATAGGGTCTCTAAGACTTGCATATATAGATGAAGGACCAAAAGATGCGGCGGTAATTTTGTGCCTGCATGGTGAGCCGAGTTGGAGTTTTTTATACCGAAAGATGATACCTGTATTTCTTGCAGCTGGTTATCGTGTAATCGCTCCAGACCTTATTGGCTTTGGCCGCTCTGACAAGCCTTCTGATCGAGCTGCATACAGTTACAGCAAGCATGTTGCATGGATGTCAAGTTGGCTCATCTCTCTTGGGCTTGATGAGATAACGCTGTTGGCTCAAGATTGGGGAGGGTTAATTGGCCTGCGATTGGTCGCAGAGATGCCTGACCGATTTGCCCGTGTATCAATCTCTAACACAGGCTTGCCGACAGGAGATCACTCGCTGCCGGATGTTTTCATGGAATGGCTCAAGTTTAGTCAATCGGTAGAAGACTTCGATGCTGGATTTATCTGTAATGCGTTTGGTGAAGGGTCTTTATCTGATGAAGAAAAAGAGGCTTATCGAGCTCCTTTCCCTTCGGAGGAATATCTGGCCGGAGCTCGCCAATTTCCTGTATTGGTCCCGATTACGCCAGATAACCCGGCATCTTCTGATAACCGAAAAGCTTGGGATGTACTCTCACAATGGGAGAAACCTATGTTGATATGTTTTTCAGATGGCGACCCTGTTTCAAAACCTTGGGAACGGTCTTTCCATGAGAATGTTCCCGGCACAAAAGGGCAGCCGCACATGACGTTGCATGGCTCGCACTTTATACAGCAAGAGGATGGTGAACGATGGGCGAGCGCAGTCATTAAATGGATTAACCAGTAGCTATCGTCAGTTCAGTAGTTGGGAAAACGATAAAAAAGGAGACGTATGGCACGAACAAAAGCATACGATAAAGATAAGGCACTTGAAGATGCCATGACATTGTTCTGGGCTCAGGGTTATACAGCCACGTCAGTTCAGCAACTTCTTGATGTCATGAGTATTAGCCGAAGCAGTATGTATTCGGAATTCGGTAATAAGCGGGACCTATTTGTTGAAGTGTTATCCCTTTATTTCAGTTTGACCAATGAGTTGATCGATGCAATTTCCAGGGCTAATGATCCCGCTGAGGCCATCAGAAAATTTTACGAAATAGGTTTTGTTCAGCAATCTGACACATTGCTATACCGTGGCTGCCTTTTGGTTAATACGATCCTTGAACTGCGTGACGTTGACAATGAGCTAAGCTTGATTGCAGCACAATACTTTGATGAAGTCGAAAAAGCTCTTGTGAACTGTTTCCAAAAATGCGCCTCCAGTGGAACCCTTCATCCAAGACATGACCCAGAGATACTGGCCAGTTTCTTTGTGACAGTTATTAAAGGGATGCGTGTGGTTGCAAGGCAGATACCAAGTGAGGACTACTTGCGTGGTGTCATTGAAACAGCGCTGACTGTCTTTTCGGGTAGCAGAGAAAACAACGACGAACAGGTCGTCTAATAAGTGACCCCTTAAAAGAGATAATAACAATATATATTAAAATCCTACACCGGAAAAAGTAATCGTATTCTTGTGTAGATATTTAATCTGCGGGATTATAGAATTATGTTTAATTATGAAGAAAGTTTTTTTGTAGAAAAAGAGATTCCGGTTTCTGCTGAAAAAGCCTGGGATATAATTGCTTTACCAGGTGGCCTCACACGGTGGCATCCATTCATGGAAGAACATACTGTTGAGAGATGGGATGGCCTCGGCTCAAAGGATCACTTGACGTATTACAGTGGTTTTGAATTTGACAGGGAGGTTATCAAGTGGATAGAGGGTACTGGCTATGATCTAAAAGTTACCGAGAATGGTAAACGTGAAAATACGGCTATTTGGCGAATAACGCCCATAAATGATCAGAGGTGTAAACTTAAAATCACCGGGCGAGTTGACTTTATTAAAAAGCTGCCTCTTCCAATTCGCTGGGCTTTGCTAAAATTTAAAATGAAACCCGTTTTCAGCCAATACCTTTTTCAAATTCTGGAAGGCTTTGCATATTATGCAGAAACAGGACAGCGGGTTAAACGAAACCAATTTGGTTCTCACCCAATGATGTCACCATAACAGCAGGCTTCAATGCTTTTGTTTTGGTCTACTTACATCGCTATATCTATAATATTAATGGAGAGTTCAACGAAATGAACAAAAAATTTATAATTAAAGATTTTATAATCATTACATTATTGACCAGTATATGGGTTAATGTTTCAGAATTAATCAGATACTTTGGTTACGTAAGACCACAAATGCAAGATTACCTTTCAGCTATTCCGAATATGGGTGCTATCTGGGATATTCAAATAATTGCTGTCTGGGGATTTTGGGACACCCTGCTGACGGCATTATATGTTTTTCTTTTTTGGTTGTGTGCTCAGGTTTTCGGTAATAACAGCAAGTCTATTTTAATCAGCGGTTTTATGTCATGGTGTTTTTTCTTTGTCCTATTCTGGGTAGGTTCGGCAAATATGTATCTTGCCAGTTGGCGTAATTTGCCTGTGGTCTTACCCATGGCTCTTCTTGAAACATTAGTAGCGTCTTATATCGCTTCCAAATTGTATTTAAGAAAAAACCCATAATCTGAAACCCATAATCTGAAACCCGATAAGTCGAAACCCGATAAGCCGAAACATAGATGAATATCATATGACAGTATCAAACGATTTCCTTGGATTTATTATTGATCAACAATCCTCTCATATTTCGAAATCCCCCCGGAGATTTTGGAGGATGCAGAGGAATTGATAGAATGGGTAGAGGAGTCACTGTCCATTCAAAAGAAGCGGAAATGAATTTTTCAACGACAAAATAAACCGTCGTGGATCATTGTAAAGTCATCGTTAAAAAAATAAGAAGGAGAAATACAATGGATATAAAAAAATTAACGGCACCCTGTGGACTGGCTTGTTTTGCCTGTGGAGTTTATAAAGACAATATCACTGATGAGCTGGCCCGGCAGACCGCAAAGATGCTAGGGATGGAGGCCAAGGATGTGCCTTGTGATGGGTGCAGAAGTGAAAGGGTAAAACAGATCCGTTCAAACACGGGCAGATCGCAGGAAGCACAAGCGGGAAGGTGGGCAGATGTTTTTTTGTTCGGCATATTATTTCTTCCATGAAGTTCGTCATCATTAACCAAGCTTCGGTTTTTCAGCCAGGTATATTTTTCCACAGAAGATAGCATCTCTTTTTGCAAATTGTCCAGTCGAATGTTGCAGGTATAAT
>JASJGP010000004.1:0-3859 GCA_033791485.1 Desulfobacterales bacterium
CTTTTTCAGTTCTTTTATGGTTCTATTCAATTCATCGTTTTTTGAAGTTAAATTTCCCTCTGCCCTTTCTCTGAAATATTCAAATGCGTAAGAGAAGACAAAAACAAGAAAAAAGGAAGGAATAAATCTTATTATAAAATCCTTGGAGTAATGGGTTAAATAGGGCAAATTAAGATCAGCGGCAAAGAATATAATGGCCAACAATAAAAGAAGTATTGTTGCTACGGCCCCCTTTTTTGAACCAAGAAGGAATGATGCAATGAGTGGAAAAGTGTAGTACCATACGTGAGCGGTATTATTCACCCCTCCGGTAACTAAAAGATAAAAATACAGTAAACCGGCTATTGTAATGCCTAAAATACAGGCCAGTTGATAATTCCCACTTCTTCTTAAATATAATAAAATAAACATCAGGACCAGCGCAGCAAAATTATCAATAGATCCAAGTGGAAAATTTCCCTGAACATACGCCGCCATTCCGAGTGGAACCATGAAAATGACACCGGTCATGCTTATCACATTCAGCAGCATCACCTTGCGCATGGTTTCAATATTGAATTTTTCGTCCATTCCACTGGTGATTATGTTTCTTAGCACAGGGAAAAGGCGACTTTCCCTTTTATCCATTTTGCTCCTCCATTGATCCGTAGTTTAAAAACAACACCCGATAGTAATTATTTATGGTAAATTCGCGAAATTTTATAGGCCTTCATGTTTATGATATCACCATAAAGGTAATATTGTCAAGTCCTTATTAAAAATTTAAAGGCAACGTCCGGTGGATATCCATGATAACCAGCGGCCTATCCGCAAACCAGCATTCCTACTTCTGCCTTATTGGCAGGTATAATTATCTACTCACGCAGTCGGGCTGAAGCTGTTTAGACTGAAGCTTGCATGCCTCTGGCATGGCTGAAGGGGTTAGAAAACCACGATTGCAGTGCTTCGGCAGGAGTTGATGCGGCTGCTGCCATTTTTCAAGGGTCTCATGGAAATTGTTTAATTATCGATTTTGAAGATATGTTTTGTGATGGAATATTTACAATGCTACTGCAAAAAATCCATTATTCCGGTTAAGTCTATCTCATTTTGGTCAATCCCCAGGACTTCTGCATCAACTCCCATACTAAGTCCTAATAGCTGTGGATAGAGAATAGATGGAATGGAATGCTTTAAATTGCGTTTAGAAACAAGTATCTTTTGAACTCTGTCAAACTGAAGCTGACAAAATGGGCAGGCGGTGCACAAAAAATCAGCACCGGATTGCCTGGCATCTCTTACTTTTCTTTCCATTAAGTCCATGGACAGATCGTCATTTATTCCCCATATTGGAGCGCCGCAACATTGGAGTTTAGTCGGCCAGGATATGCTCTTGGCACCGGTAATTTCAACCAGTTCATCAAATATTGAAGGTGCTGCCGGGTTGTCAAACTTGATAATTTGCCTTGGTTTCAGAAGTTGGCATCCATAATGAGTAGCAATTTTAAGACCTTTAAAGGTCTTTGCTATCTTTTCACTCATATGCTTAATACCAATATCTTTATAAACAATATCGAGGAAATGCTTTACCTCAACACCGCCATCGTATCGCAGCCCTTCTTTTTTGAGAGTCGTATTGATCTCTTTTTGTATTGAGACATCTTCTTTCATCAGATGATTTACACGCTTAAGGCTGCTGTAGCAACAGCTGCAGAAGGTGATAATATCCAAGCCTTTTTTCTCGGCCAAAGATAGATTTCTTGCGGAACAAAGAATGTAAGCATTAAAATTAATATTTTTTAAAGGGTAACCACAGCAACCAAATTCTTTTATATCCACCGCTTCCACATCAAGCTTCCTTAAAACCGAATCCATTACTGCTTCATTGTGTTTAAGGATGATATGCGTGTTGCAGCAGCGAAATAATGCAATTTTCATAATCTTTTCTCCGTCTGTGACACTGACGCCTTTTCATTAAAGTGTTTGATCGCTAAATTCTTTAGTTCAAAGAATACATCCGTGACGCGAACACCTTGAGGACAATGTTCCTGGCACTCATAACAGCCAAGACAACTCCACAGCATGTTTGATCCAAAAACCAAACTAAATAGTCCTAAATTGGCGGCATGTATAACCTGATGAGGTGTCAGCCCAAGGGATTCTACCGGCTTTTCAAAGTTTCACACAACCGGACATGCTGATGAGCAGGTTTTGCAGTTAAAGCAAAGCGAAGATGTTTTACCTCGCATTGATACGGCTAACCTTTTTCTGAATTCTTTGCACGAATGTGTTACATTTATAGGACTATCCGGCATATCAAGTAATTTAAACTCGTCGGCAATAGATTCTTTAACCAGTTTCAAAGGCTTTTGATAATGCTCTTTAAACATTGCACCACCCTTTAATCCGCGAAAAAAGGAGAGTGGAGAAAGAATAAAGAACTCCGGATAACCTTTCTGAAGCAAAGCCTCCCTGACATTGAACCATAAATCCTGCAGGTTGACACCCGAAGGACAAAGTTCGGTACAACGGTTACAATTAGTGCATAAGAAAAGACCATTCTGGATATCCCTGAGTTCTTGCACACTAAGATTATTTCCTGCAGCCAGTGCCTTTATTCCGACGATCTTTTCAGACGGAAGAATGTACAAATTGAGAATTTCCTCAAAAGAAATGCTGACAACACATTGCAAGCTACAAGCCCCGCAGTGAGTACAGGCATCCAATTCCATAACCTGTCTTGTGGCTATATTGGCCGAGTCGGATTGTTCTTTGTCCATTACAGCATTGGCAAGAAGGCTCAGCGGACTGACAAAGATGTGAAACATTTTACTGAAAGGAAGATAAGCAAGACCTGCAAAACATGCCATGAAATGTATGTACCATAAAAAAGTTGGGAAATCATATCTGTCTAATCCAGCGGCAATCGGTTTCATTGTCTTTGCAACCCCATAGCTTATAAATGCCCAGTGGGGCTTGGTATGACACTCTGCGCAATTCATTTCATGGGATTCTTTACCCAGTTCCAGAGTCTCAACATCAAAGGGCCCCTTTATTTGGGGAGAGACCACACCAAACTCCTTAACCCAGTAACTTTCAAGAGCCTTTAACTCATCTTCATCATCCTCAATACTAAGACCGGAATAATCCTCTACCATGGTCTGAAATTCGGTATGGGAGGTAATTTTTAACCCTTCCAGAAGTATGCCGGAAGCCATAATAACAGCCAGAATGATAATAGCGTATTTATCCATTGTATTTGTAAAAAGGCGAGGCGTTTTTATAAAAAATCGCCGATAGACTGCGAGAATAACGCCTGTGATGAGCATGGCAGCGAACAGGTTTCTTAAGAACAAAAACGGATTTAGTGTTGAATAATAATCCGTAAACAGAGGGGTTGTTATAAATTTATCCAGAGCATGCATAAAAAGCAGTGACATGAATCCCCAGAAAATAAGCATATGCATGAACCACCGAAGAAGGCTTTCCTTTAATATTCTTTTTTGAATGAGTATATCAAAAACAAAAACCTTTAGGAGGATGAAGAATTTTGCGCTAAATATGGTTAAAACAATGCCTTTAATTGCACAAGAAATTCGTTGTGTGGTGGAAATCCGCCCGGCTATTGAATTAAGACTATAACGGAACCAGGTTGACACCTTGTAAAGCAAACCTAAGCTGAAAATTGCAAGGGTAAAATAAAAACTGGAAGTGAAAAACATTATCTGTTCCTTTTTATCTTGAATCTTAAATTGCGACTTCTGCCTTCAGGGTAGCTATAATTATCGTAACTACTCAGGTGGATAGGCTGAAGACTGAAGACTGTTAGGAAAAAGCCCATTTTGAAGCCATGTTTGGTGCAAGAATCACATTCCGCCAA
>JASJGP010000005.1:0-3844 GCA_033791485.1 Desulfobacterales bacterium
TACCGTGGACAAAGTGTATTAATTGAAGGGGATTTTGGTGCAGGAAAAACCCGTTTTTTAGAACTATTACGCCCAAAAAAACTTAATGCCGTATGGGTAGAATCTCTGTTCAATGTACATGAGACCCTATCCTCCATTTTAAAGGAGCTGAATTACGATACAAAAGCCACTTATCGACGTACCCCAGAATATTTAAAAATGATATGTCATTTGTCCAACTGCTTTATTATAATAGATGAGGCAAATGATCTTGATCCTCGGGTTTGGCCTTATTTTAAACGAATTATTGATGCTGGTGTTCCCATTATATTTGCTGGATTACCAAAGGTCAGAACTTTTTTAACCAGTGAACACCCAGATATACTCAGTCGTTTGAAAACCCTTATTTTATATCCGATTGTGGTTGAAAAATTTATTACTGAATACAAGGACATCCAACAGGAAGCGATTGAACAGATCTATATGGCTGTCAAATGTGATATGCGTAAGTTTAAAGAAGTATGTACCGACTGCCGGGATAAAGCAAAAGAATTGAATTACAAATTTGTTGACCTCAATCTTGCCTTGGACTTCATCTCTGATCTCCCTCCTCAATAATGCCATAAAAGTCTAATCCAACCTCAAATGTTTTTGTAGGCCATCACGCTTGCGTTATCAGCGGATGGCTTACTCCTGCTTTTTTCACAACCCTTCCATATTATAATTTATAAACCTATACCCACCATCCCGTATCCATTGTATGCGATCATTATAAAATCGTATTAAACCATTGTAAAAACAGGAAAATTGTTTAGGCGTTACAGTATTTTGCAACTATGCCATTGCGAATGGTATTCTTTAATACGCTGATTTTATTCATAAAATTATTAAATTTGCGAAAATAAGAACCTTAGAGAACCGTTCCAGTATTTGCATCTTATCAACCGGTGTGATACCAAACACAGCGCTTGCTGCTGAAGCTGGTTTAAAAATAAGCCCCTTTGGAATTAAGGTCAATGACCAGATGCAAACCAGTGTTGATAACATATATGCATGTGGCGACTGTGTTGAAAAATTTTCATTTATCAACCGCATGCCGACCCGAGGCGAATTTGGAACCAATGCGGTATTTATGGCAAAAGTGGTGGCACAAAATATTCTTGGTAAAAATATTGATTTCCCGGGTGTTTTAAATGCCAATGCCACAACGGTATATAATTTAAGCCTTGGGTCAGCAGGATTTACAGAAAAAATGGCCATAGATGCCGGTATAGATGCGGTAACCGGATTCTCTGAAATCTTGGACAAATACCCCATGATTGATGGTGCAAGCCCGATTATGACCAAACTGATTTTCAACAGAACAAATAAAAAACTGATCGGTGGCAGTGTGCTTAGAAATGGGGTTGGCGCATCACAGAATGTTGACTTTATCTCCTTTGCCATTCAGATGGGCGCCACCATGGATGACATTTTTCACTATCAATATGCAACCCAGCCCGAACTTGCAGCAAAGCCATCGGATAACACTTATGTATTTGCCGCAAAAAATGCAAAAAGCAAGATGTTATAAAAGCCCCCCTCCTGCCATTAAATGAACAAATTTATTTAATGGCAGGAAGGCATTTTTATCTTCCTTATAAAACCGGCATGGCATAAAAAGGAGACAAAATTCCTGTTTGAAATTTCAGGAGTTAGCATCACTTGTCAAGTTTTTTACCGATAGATTTCATTATCCCTGGGGTCTAAAAAAAATAACGAACCCTCAGCTCCAGCTTATTTTCATTTAGCTTTTCACCGAATTCGGTAAAGCGGCTGCCAACAAGCAAAGAGTAACGCAGGCGCAGCTCCCAGTTTGTAAAACCAGTATACACCGTCTCAGGGCTCAGGGTAAAACTGTTGTCATCCAGGTTAAGAATGGCGGTAACGCCCGGGGTGAAATAAAGCAAGTCAAAGGGTTCTTTCTGGGTAACTTTGGCGTAGAGATAATTGCGGCCGATCTGGGAACTGCCATAGGCCCCCTCGCTGATTGAAGCAGCCTTGCGGTAAAGGGAATCATCACTTGTTTGGGTAAAAAGGTCATCCGCATCGTCCACCAGTTCAAAAAAACGGTTCAGCTCCTGCTCGGTATACCCGTCATCGTTATGGTAATATTCAATAATTGTTGTAATATCATTTTCCGTAAGATACCGCAGCCCAAGCAGATAACTGGTATCGGCAATTTCCCGGGTCTCCACACTGCCATCTGCATTCAGGATCTTTTGGGACTGGTTGGGAATGTGGGCCAGCTCACCATGGATCTCGAAATTAGTGGCCAGGTTGGTGGAAAAATCAACCCCATACCGGGTTGTCCGGCTGTTGCCCGTGTATAAAAGAAAATCGATATCCACATCCCGATAGAGCAGATAAAGCTTGGCAGCAAAATTTATGTTGTCATTTTTTCCAAAATCCTCATTAATATTGTCTTGGACCGGCAGGACAACCGTGGTCAGAGCCACGGTCTGCAAAGGGCCTTCAAAACTCTTGATCAAATCAAGTTCGGCACCGATATATCCTTCCATGGATTCCTCCGGGTTATTGGGATCCTTGGGCCTGTTTATGAAACCCACCGGGTTCCAGGCATACCCCTTGCCCCATTTAAATACTTTTTTACCAAGATCGATACTTGCCAGGGGAGTTGGTTTGATACTGGCGTAGGCCTCAAATATACTTACCTCATCAGCCCATTGCTCCTGGTCCCATCTGTGGTAGCCCTGGACAACCCAGTTAAAGGAAGCTATCCCCTTGCTGTAGCTGCCGTCCACTTGGAGAGTGGTTGTAAAACGGTCCAGACTGGAACGGGGATCACCAGAGGACCCCAAAAGGGCAAAGGCACTTTTTTGATTCACCTCGGAATGCTCAAATTTCATCTCGGCATACCCACCCCAGGCGAGGCTTTTCTTTTCAAACTCCTCAAGATCAAAGCTGAACTCTTCCTGGGCCGCAGCCGTCCCTAAAAAAAACATAAAGCTGACCAGAACACTCAAAACCATTTGCCAAAACAGCAGCCTCTCTTTGCCTTGGGAAACTGCTGAAAGGAGTTGAAAAAAAAATTTATCGCAACTCATCAATCCTGGCCAGGTAATTCAATGAAAACACTTCATCCGCCAGCTCTCTTTTCTGAACCTTGGCATAGATCATCATCGATTTATAGCCCTTATACAAAGGGCTGTCCGTCTCCAGCACCGAAGGACGGACCACGCCGTCGCCAAAATCCTTGGTATTCTTATAATACAGCGTTTTGATCAGCATGCCGCTGGCAGCGTAGCACTCTATGGTGGTTGGTACCAAAGCCTTTACATCCACCCGCATCTTCAAACTGTCATAGGCAATGGCATTGGTCTTGGCCTTAAGATCAAGAAGATAGGCGTCACCCTCCTGGACGATGCTGACGGCATCATACTCTGAGCTATAGTCAAGGCGCAGGATATCAGAATTGTTAAAAACACCACCCACCACAGACTGAAGACTGGTGATACGGATGGGCCTGCCCACATTGGGTATATATAGCCACATATTCTCGCCCAGGCGAAGGGTTGAACGCCCCTTTTCACTGGCCGGGGACAAAAACAGGGCCACCATTTTATCCTGACCTTTTTTCACTGAGTAAAGGACAAACTCTTTTTTGGTTCCGTCCGGCTCAATATTTATCAGCTTACGGTACATCTCATAGGACTGGGGTTGCAGATTTTCATCCACCTGATGTAAAATTGCCGTACCATCCAGATCAGCTGCCTTTGCACCAATAATACCAGAAAAGCCGCTGACCAAAAGAGCGAGTAAAAAAATAAGTGTTTTTTTCATCATCATTTCTCCTATACATGCC
>JASJGP010000006.1:0-3068 GCA_033791485.1 Desulfobacterales bacterium
GCTCCGCCGCCGTGAATCGCGGTGCTGACTTCGTCCAGAACCGCGATTATGCAATTCAAATTACAAATTGTGAGGTGAGATGAAATCAAATATTGTTGACGGCGTTTTAGCAGGATTAATTGTTCTTTTAGTTGTTGGCTATTTTGAACAAAAAAACGAAATGTCGAACATGAATGCCACAATATTAAGTAGCAGGACAAAAGTTTTCGTACATCAAGCAAATTTGATTTGGGTGTGGCTCTGTTGCATTTTTAAGTTACCGTCACTTTGGGGTGTTTTTTTTGTCTCATTTTTCCGCCGAGTTTATTTAATAACCCGCAGCTTTGGCTTTCTTTGCGCTGGCCTTGAGTTTTTAGTGGCAGGAACGACACCATCCGCATAATGATCCTGATGATTCCGCTTGTATTCACACTCCTCATGGAACAGCCAGTATTTATCAAAATCCTTGCTCGCTCGTAAGGCTCGCAGGCGCAATACGGATTCAGCGCCTTGAAGTCCCCATTTGGCACCAGTGATCTCCATACGATCTTTTACAAGATGCCGGCAAGCGCCCTCGATTACCCCGGTAGCGATCGGCAACCCATCAGCAAGATAACGATCGTACCTAAGATAGGGCGATTTGTTGAGCAGGTAGGTAGCGCATTTATCCACAGAGGCCCGTTCTTTGGGACTAAGCTTCTTCCTGGTTGCACTGCGGCGCATCCCTCCTGCCATATGGCCTGCCTTTCCCTCAAGTATCTTTTTTAGGCGATGCTGGACCCATTTCTCAAGTTCCGGGCCCGATTTAGGATGAAAGGCTCTGCCCGCCTCCCAAAGGTATTCTATGACATGAATGATATCAACAATGATGGTCAGTTCGATGCCTTTGGCTTTGGCGATTTTTTTTAGAATATTGATTTGAGTATTGTTGCCGTCCACCAGCCCCACCCAGGTCTTATCATGTTTGGGGTCTCGGTTCTCAGCCTCTGTAAAGGCCTCGACAATGACCTCTTCAGGCATTTTTTCAAGGCTGGCCCAGACTCGTTTATTTTCTATGGGAGGGCACTTCATCTTATTGATTCGGGATCCACCTTCGGAAAGCAGGTCTTCGGGAGTACGCTCAAAGGGAGACGTGGTGTAAACGGCAGCAACGGTTGCCATGCGTTTGGCGTTCTTTTTCTCTCCCTTGGAAAGTCGCTTACCCATCTTTTGTCGACGTTTTTCTGCCGCTTTACGGGTTTGTTCCCTGAGATCTTTCTCGTGCAGCACCACGCCTTTCCCGTCAGCGGTGATTGTCAGGATGGATCCCGTACCCGTAGTCTTTTCTTCGGATGCATGGCATTGACGCATCTGATAAAACGCATCAAAATCACGGGCCGACCGTTTGGCAACTTCTTCGGCCTGGCGCTTAGGGACATGGCCTCCGGTGGTTTTGTCTATGGTTGCCACAACCTCTTCAAAGGAGTTCTTGGCTGCCTCTTCCGCCACCCTGTGCTGGAGCTCAAGGGAATAAAGATCAGGAGGAAGATTGAGTTCTCCATCCAGGGGATGAAGACTTCTGCGCCCTTTCTCTGCATATCCCATACGGCTCAAGCTAACCCTTCCGAATACTGTTTCGATTTCGCGCTCCTGGCCCGGACGTTCAGTGCGTCTGATACCGTCTGCATCCAGAACGAGTTCACTAATTTTGCCGGGGCTGCGCTTATCAAGAGATTCTTGAAGCAGGGTGCGCATCAACTCACGTCCCCGTTTTTCAAGCTCCTTTTCCAATTGGCTCATATCCATTGAACTGCCCTTTCCGGAATCAAGGAAACAGATGATATGTTCAAAACATTCACTGCTCCGTCCATAGGTCGATTCAAAGGAAGAAAGTGCCGGGGCTACACCCATAGCGTTACCTCCCCTCTTTAAGCTGGTGCCGGGCGTTTTTTATAAGTGGATAAACCAGGATGGTTTTCACCGCTTTTCCATGGCGCTTGTTGGCTTTGTCCATTCGCCCGCGCCCGCTGGTCCTGCCCAATTCGATCCAGTTGGCAGCCCGGTAACATCCTCCATGATACAGCTTTTGGTCTACCAGGGTCTCCAGAAGAAGGGGAATAACCCCGTACTGCTTTTCCCAGTCACATCGAAGATGCTTAAGGGATGCGGACAGCATGCTGCTTGCCAGGTTGCGAATTTTGGCCAGTACCAGAAACCGGCTGTTGTTAACCACCTGCTGCAGGGCCTCACCACGCCTTTCATCGTCCCAGCCGATCCATTGATCCCTTGCCTTCATTCGCCAGGCCGGGCTGGAAAATTGAATGCAGCCCACCACTTCACGACTGGGCCTGGTCACATAAACCAGATACTGGATCCTTGCCCCAAAGGGCATAGCATAACCCAGGTAATGGTAACGGCTTAGAAAATCCTTAAAAAGGTCGCGCTGTTCCCGGCTTTGAACACGCTCGATATATAGGGGAGCGAATTCCTCCACGCTCCCGGAAAGCCTGCTGTACGGTTCGTTATCTGTTATCTCTTTCTTGAACTTTTGGGGACCGCAATGGCCGGTCTGTCTTTTTTCAGGAAGTTCAAGGATACCGTTGTTTTCCAAACGTTCCAGAAAATCATTACACTCCCGGGCCTTTAATCCGCCTCTGGGCCGCTTCCAGTCCAGGAGTTCACATACTGTGTGAGCCAACTCATTACGACTGATGCCGCCGCAAATACCCACAACGTCCCGAATCATTAGCAGCTCGTCCGTTGAAAAGTTTCTTCCGCAGAATCTGTGTTGTTTTATAAGTGTCGGCATGGCCATACTCCTTTCTGTCTATTCTTACATAATGGATATATGGCTACCTGTCCAGCTTTTTTTCGTCTAATCGATGAAAAACTGAGCCGGAATGGCACATATCAGTACGGCTTGTCGTTATCTCGGACAATCTCGGTGTTTTTTACTAACTTTGTAGATCTAAGTGTCTTGAATTATTGGTTTGGTAGTCATATGCAACAGATCCGCACCCATTTGATTTTATAGCTTTTGCCTATGTTCATTAATACTTTGTTTAACTCTTCTCTTAAAAAGGTAAATCCTTTATAGGCGGATATGGGTA
>JASJGP010000007.1:0-2667 GCA_033791485.1 Desulfobacterales bacterium
GGTTTGAGGTCTAAGAAATATGTAAAAATATTACATGATTGGGAGGCCTTTTTAAATGAACCGAGAAAGTATTCTAAAACGGCAGCTAATGCCAATCTGCCGGTAATTTATTTGGCGCGGAAAAGAATCTATATGAAATACCGGGGTGTTGTAAAGGCCGGCAACCTGATCATAGAGAACACAGAAGACGAGATGCTGCATGTCCTGAGAATTCAATGTAAGAAATTGCGATATTTGATGGAGTTTTTTTCCAGCCTGTTTCCTCGCAAAAAAATTAATGTTTTGATTGAGCAATTGAAGAAACTACAAGACAACTTAGGGTACTTTAACGACCTTTGTGTTCAGGAAGAATATCTTTTTAATATTACCAAAAAATTGCCCGCAACCCATCACCAGTTAAAAATAACACTGGTGGCAATTGGCAGTCTGATTGGAACGTTAGATAGAGAAAGACAGACAGTTAAAGATGCATTCGCAAAAACCTTCACAGACTTTGCATTGCCTGCAAACAGGAAGTTATTCCGAGAGCTTTTCGCCTCGAAATCATAAGAGGTACTTTATGGCAACGCTGGCACTTTACAGCAATAAAGGCGGGGTGGGCAAGACCGCGACAGCAGTAAACTTGTCCTATCTGGCAGCGCAGGCAGGTGCTAAAACCCTAATCTGCGATCTGGATCCTCAAAGTTCCGCAACCTACTATTTTCGGGTAAAGCCTAAACTTAAGTCCCGGACCAAGGGGTTCATTAGAGGAGGAAAGCATCTTTATAAGAGTATTAAAGGTACTGATTATGAAAACCTGGATCTGCTGCCGGCAGACTTCTCTCTACGCAATTTAGATGCCACTTTCGCTAAACTGAGGCATTCAAAACAGCGGTTGAAAAAAATTCTAAAACCTTTTAAAGATCGATATGATTTAATTATTCTTGACTGCCCGGTTACCATCAGCATTCTGGCTGAGAATATACTCAACGCTGTAGATTACACCCTGGTTCCACTGATTCCAACAACACTGTCCGTACGAACTTATAGACAATTACTGTCTTTTTGCGAAAAGAATAATTATAAAACAGGTAAGATTTACACCTTTTTTTCGATGGTCGATCGGCACAAAAAAATGCACCATGACCTCATTACGTCGGTGTTAAAGGAGTTTGATGGTGTTTTACAAAGCTATATTCCTTATTTGGCGCAGATCGAAAAAATGGGAATTTACCGAGAACCGGTTGTGGCCTTCGCACCATCATCAGCGGCTTCAAAATCATATCAAAACCTATGGGACAAAGTTCAAGAAACCATACTTTCTCCTGTGAGACGGAAATAAGGAAGATCGTAACAGTTTCGCTACAAAGGCACCAAGTCACAAAGAAAAGATAATAGTTTCAAAACAATATATGAAAGGGAAGAATTCATTCCTAAAAAAATCAGATGCCGGTTTTCCTTTTTGTAAGTAATTTTGAATTATCTAAGCATCTTAGTGCCTTAGTGGCTGAACTTTTACAAAAAATCATATTGTGAGGATGTGATGGGCAAAGAGATCGAAAGAAAATTTTTGGTCAAAGAAGGACCCTGGCGTAATGTAAAAGGAACCATGTATCGCCAGGGTTATTTAAACAGCGCGAAAGAAAGAAATGTGCGGGTGCGCACCATGGAAGACAAAGCCTACCTGACGATCAAGGGAATTGCAATTGGAGCGTCGCGCATGGAATTCGAATATGAGATTCCCCTCCAGGACGCCGATGAACTGCTGGAAATCTGTGAGAAACCGCTGATTGAAAAAAAACGTTATAAGGTACAGGAAGGAGGCTTTGTTTGGGAAGTTGATGAATTCTTTAGGGAAAACCAGGGGTTAATCGTTGCTGAAGTAGAACTGGAGAGCGAAGATCAAGAGTTCCCCAAGCCCGATTGGGTAGGGGAGGAGGTAACCGGAGACCCCCGTTATTTCAATTCCAACCTGATAAAAAATCCTTATACAAATTGGTCTTGATCAAAGTCGTCGGCTCGTGTATGCACAATCCAGACTGTAAGGAGGACAAAATGGCGAAAAAGGCGAAACGGCTTTGCAAATGGAAGGAAGAGGATATAGCTAAAAAATTTGATGAATTTATAGATATCGTAAAAAATCCAACATTCGTATGCAAAAAATGCGGCCGGGTGGCGGATAAAAAAAAATGGTTGCATAAACCCGCTAAATTAAAGTAGTACATTTTAACCATAGTATCATTCTGGAATGGTGAAAATGAAAACCCTTTATCTGGTCAGACATGCCAAATCAAGTTGGAAATATCCCAACCTGGATGATTTTGAAAGACCCCTGAACAAGCGCGGCCGCAAGAGTGCTCCGCTTATGGGAAATATTTTAAAAAAATTAAAGGTAGCGCCGGACCTCATCATATCCAGCCCGGCAACCAGAGCTGCTGTGACCGCAAGGACTGTCGCGGATAAGATCAATTATCCTCTTGAGGATATTCGATACAGTGACGCCATTTATGAATTCAGTGCAAATGCTTTAATCCATGCTATTGAACAAATCGACGATGCCATAAATAAGGCGATGGTCGTCGGCCATAATCCGGCATTAACCGACTTGGCCAATTTTTTCGGTGGTAAGCCGATCGGTAATATCCCGACCTGCGGTGTATTTTGCGTGGATTTAGACATTTCATCATG
>JASJGP010000008.1:0-3296 GCA_033791485.1 Desulfobacterales bacterium
ATTTTTAGCGGGGGTATATGAGCCTTTTACTTAGCCATCCGGCACTTATTAAAATGCTTTTTACGAATCCATCAACCATTGATACATCGGATAAACATATTTTATGCTTGAAAATAAATTAAAAAAAATTAAACTCCTGCTTCTCGACGTAGATGGCGTCCTCACCGATGGTAGCGTCATATACAATGACAGTGGGGAGGAAATAAAGGTATTCAATGTAAAGGATGGCCTCGGTATAAGACTCCTTATTGAGGCTGGAATAAAGGTATGCATTATCACAGGAAGGAAGTCGGATGCCCTTAAACATCGCTGTAAAAATCTTGGCATTGACCAGATTTTCCAAGGAGTGAGAGATAAGGGCTCTCTCCTTGATCTTATCTTTAAGCAGACAGGATTAACGTCTGATGAAACGGCATTTATTGGTGATGATCTTCTTGACCTTTCTATTATGAATCTTGTTGGGACTCCAATTGCAGTATCTGATGCCCATGACTCGGTTATCAAAAAAGCATCGATAGTTACAACGGCAAAGGGCGGCAAGGGAGCTGTTAGAGAAATCAGCGAAGCAATACTGAAAGCAAAAGGATTATGGGAGAAGATACTTAAACGGTATTCATAATGTCTGTCATAAAATATAAAAATCCTAAAAAGCTGAAACTTTTTTTACTTGCATTTATTGTTATTGCCTTAACTGTTGTAATTGCTGTTTTTATTAATTATCGTCGCATTTTAGAAAATCCCGAAAAGCTTATTTCTTCTTTTCCGGAGGATTCAAACCTGTCAATAGGTAAAATACACCAAACATCAACAAAAAACGGAGTAAAAGAATTCACCCTTGATGCCGCTTCTGCCTATTATACTGCCTCAAAAAAAAAGGTGGTTTTAAACGATTTATCCGTAACCTTTTTTCTTGAGAATAAGCAGGAAGTTTATCTGACAGCAAATAAGGGAATTTTACAAACAGATTCAAAGGATATTGAAATTACAGGCAACGTTGTTGTGGCAAATGAAAGCTCCAGGCTTTTTACTGAAAAAATACAATATAAACGCGGCCGCCATCTCCTTTTATCAAAGGTTCCTGTTAAAATTGTTGGAAATTCCTATCAGCTTACAGCCGACAGGATGTCTTTGGATTTAAATACAAACAAGACAGTGTTTGAAGGGAGAGTAGAGGGCGCTTTCAGTGAGAATTTTACAATCTAATCTGACTTGTTGCCCTGTATTGTCTGTTTTGTACGGAGCTTTTCTTTTTAAAGCCCTGCTGATAACCCTGCTGATAACACGGGTTGGATATGCTGATGATAAGCTGCCGGTTCATGCAGATAAAAATAAAAACAGGATAATTCATATAAATGCTGAGAGACTGATCTCAAACATTGAAGATGGCTGGGCTCAATTTACGGGAAATGTTTGTGTAACTCGTGAATCATTAATCATTAAATCCGACAGTCTTAAAATTTATTATAAAAAATTATTTAGAGGTAAAAACAAATCGGCAACAGGTCAGGAATTGATTGAAAAAATTATTGCAACGGGAAATGTACATATAAAGTCCGATGAACTGGTTGCCATATCACATCAAGCAATATATACTAAAGAGACTGGCATCATAATTTTGTCAGGTCCTGATTCAAAAGTTGTTAGCGGAAATAATTCTATTGCAGGATCAAAAATAATCCTTTACATGGATGAGAAAGGTATTAAAGTCACAGGCAGCGGCACTAAGCGTGTTGAAGCTGAATTTCAAGGCAATAAGGAATAAATATTATCTCAAATGACAACACTGCTTCTAAAAAACTTAAGCAAAACCTATAATGGAAAACATGTTGTAAGCTCTGTAAGCTTGAATATTGAAAGCGGCACCGTAGTTGGTCTTCTTGGTCCAAACGGTGCGGGAAAAACAACAACATTTTACCTGACTATTGGGTTGATAAAACCTGACGGGGGAAACGTTTTTCTGGATGAAGAAGATATCACAAATTATCCCATGTACCTGAGAGCTCGCAGGGGTGTCGGTTATCTTCCCCAGGAAACCTCGATATTTAGAAAACTTACTGTGAAACAAAATATCCTGGCAATACTTGAGACCCTCCCTATTTCCAAAACCGAGCAAAATGATCGTGCAAATACACTCCTTGATGAGCTAGGCATAAAACACCTTTCCAAGCAAAAGGCCATTTTTTTATCCGGAGGTGAAAAGCGACGTCTTGAAATCTCGCGTGCGCTGGCCACTAATCCGTCTTTTATTCTTCTTGATGAGCCTTTTGCAGGCATAGATCCTCTGGCAGTCATAGACATTAAAAAAATTATAGATCACCTTAAAAACCGCGGAATCGGAGTTCTCATATCTGATCATAATGTTAGGGAAACACTTGGCGCCTGCGACATGGCTTACATATTAAACGAAGGGAAAGTTATTGAATTTGGCTCACCTGAAAAAATAACCGCCAGCGAAACAGCTCGCAGGATTTATTTGGGAAACGAATTCACATTATAAAATGGCACTTGAACTAAGACAGCAGTTAAAATTAACTCAGCAGCTCATCATGACTCCACAGCTCCAGATGGCAATAAAGCTCCTGCAGCTTTCCAGACAGGAGCTTGTGGATAAAATTAAACAGGAGTTGGAAGAAAATCCTGCTCTTGAAGAGGTCCAAGAGACTTTAGCTGAAGAACAAGCCCCAGATCAAAAAGACAAAGATAAAAAAGATGAAACTTCAGTAAAAGAAGTTGCCATAGAAGAAAAAATCAATGATGATATCGACTGGAGTAATTACCTTGATGAATACAATTCTCCCGGTAGAATCAATTTTGAATCCGAGAGCAAAGATACTCCGAGATATGAAGCCTTTATAGCTTCAAAAGAATCATTAAGCGACCATCTCCTCTGGCAGTTTCTGATGACATCCCCGTCAAGGAAAGAAACAAATATCGGCAGTCTTATTATCGGCAATCTTAATAGGGACGGCTATCTGGAGATCTCCGTGGAAGAAATCGCTAGAATGGGTGCGTCGGATCCTCTAACGATTGAAAAAATATTATCCCTGATTCAAACATTTGACCCGGTTGGAATAGGTGCAAGGGATCTTAAAGAATGTCTTTTAATACAGATCAAGCATTTGAAAATTGACGATACCCTGGTTAAAAATATTATTACAGACCATCTGGGCAACCTTGAAAAAAGAAATTACAAAGCCATATGCAAAGCCTTAAAAACAAGTATTGAAAACGTCATCGCCGCTGTAGATATTATACAGAAACTCGAACCAAAGCCCGGACGAGAGTTTTCCGATGAA
>JASJGP010000009.1:0-4307 GCA_033791485.1 Desulfobacterales bacterium
CTTCCATGCCTCTGGCAGACGATGTTGGTGACGGAATCGTGCTTATGGCAGGAGGCAAGGTATCCAACAGGCTCAGCGCACCCAAGTTTTCCAAGGTAGTTGTAGCATTTATTCCCAACGAAATGCCCCGCTGGCCTACCATGACCGAAACCATCCAAAGAATTGTGGAAGCTTATGCAAAAGGCGCTAATAAGTACGAACGTCTTGGCGAATGGGCTGAAAGAATCGGATGGGAAAGGTTCTTTGAAAAATGTGAACTTGAATTTACTCATCATCTTATCGATGATTTCCGTGATCCGGCTTATTTTACATGGCGCCAGACATCACAATTTAAGTTCTAAATCTATTCACAGGCAGGGGACACGAACAGTGAGACCTTTGAAAAATGTTCAATTTTGTCCAAGTTCAAGGAAGGCGAAAATTTTAACCACAGGAATACATTGAGTATTTTGAGGATTAAAATTTGAGCCTGACACTGAAATTGGGCAAAAGGGGGTGTTTTGCAAAGGTCTCACAGTGTTCCCTACACTAAATAAAGGTACTCAGGTATGGAATATGAAGAGGCAAAAGAGAAAATAGTCGCAGGGCTCACAAAGAAACAAAAAGTAAAATCAAAATTTTACTTCAATGATCTTGCTAAAATACTTGACTTAAAGCCAAGGGTTGCCAAAAAGCTGATCACCCAGATGATAACTGAAGAGGTTCTTGAATACTGGTCCAGCGGAAGTACGTCGATGTATGGATTGAAGGGTACAGGCAAGCAGGCCGCAGCCGAAGACGAAGATTAAACCGGGCTGCTTAACCGGTTCCTGGCAATTTTAATTTTTGAAACAGATTTCCATACAGCAAAAGAGTATTGATAGTCCCGGACTTGTCATCG
Organism: Desulfobacterales bacterium; assembly: GCA_033791485.1. GTDB lineage: Bacteria > Desulfobacterota > Desulfobacteria > Desulfobacterales > JAUWMJ01 > JAUWMJ01. The sequence continues at coordinate 881 of JASJGP010000009.1, forward strand.
CTGCCCTGCGAGGGGGTTCGGGAAAAACCATCTTCTCAGTCGGAATTATTTCTGCTTTGAAGAATTTGGGACAGACCATTGCACCTTTCAAAAAAGGTCCTGATTATATTGATGCAGGCTGGCTTGCCCTTGCGGCAGGTCGGCCCTGCTATAATCTGGACACCTTCCTTATAGAAAAAAAGGTCGTTCTTCACTCATTTCTGTCACATACCTTTCCAGATGATATTGCTGTTATAGAGGGAAACCGAGGGCTTTACGATGGTATAGACCTTGAAGGGATAACCAGCACTGCAGAACTCGCCAAACTTTTAGACCTGCCGGTTATTCTTTGCATTAATGCAACAAAGACAACCCGTACCATGGCTGCGGTTGTTTCAGGGTGTGTGCAGTTTGATCCGGATGTCAGAATCAAGGGAGTTATATTAAACCGTGTTGCAGGGCTGCGCCATGAAAACATACTCAGAAAAAGTATTGAACATTTTTGTGGTGTACCTGTTATTGGTGCGGTTCCTAAATTAAGCAACCAGAATTTTCCTGAACGACACATGGGCCTTGTTCCCACACCCGAACATAGCTGGGCAAAAGAATCCATTGATTCGATGTCGCAAGTTGCCTTAAAATATCTCGACCTTGATCATATAAAAGAGATCGCCTGCAAGCGCAAAGGAGATGGCCTTAAAGAATCTCTTAAAGTCAGGATTTCGCAAGATAGATCGCAAAAGTTGAGGATAAGTGTTCACGAACAGGGATTCGAGAAGCAAAATAATACGGCAGACAAAGACAAACAGGCTCCGGTGATAGGTATTATTAAAGATTCAGCATTTCAATTCTATTACCCGGATAATTTTGAAGCACTTGTTTTAGAAGGAGCAAAACTCGTATTTATAAGCCCTCTTGAACAACAAACCATTCCTTCCATCGACGCCCTCTATATAGGAGGCGGATTCCCTGAAACCCATGTCGAAGAGCTGGCGGGAAATAAAAAGTTTAAAGAACAGTTAAAGTCTCTGGGGGAAAACGGCCTACCCATATATGCTGAATGCGGGGGGTTGATGTATCTTGGAGAAGAACTGGTCATAAAAGAAAAATCATATCCCATGGTCGGCATTTTTCCGGTTAGCTACAGCTTTTCAAAAAAACCGAAAGGCCATGGATACACCATTGTTTCAGTGGTGAAGGAAAACCCATATTTCAAAATAGGTACCGAAATCAAAGGGCACGAATTTCACTACTCATCAGTATTAAAGTGGCGGGGAGATGACAGCGATCTTGCTTTTTCCATTAAACGGGGAACAGGCTTTATTAATAAAAAAGACGGGGTCTGCTATAAAAATGTCCTCGCTACATATATCCATATACACGCTTTAGGTACTCCTTCCTGGGCCAAATCCATGGTTCGAAATGCGATAGAATACAAAGAGTATAGCCGTTCACGGCTTGAAACTTGAAATTAGAAAGTAGAAATTCAGGAGAGATAAAACGAGTTTACGAGTAGGATGTATACAAGTCGGCAGAAGCGTTAAGATATGCTTTGGCACGACTTTGATAAATGGAACAAAAGTTGAAAAACTCTACCAAAAATAAAAAACTAATCACGAAAGCCCGAAAAGACGAAAACACGAAAAAAGAATTAGGGGGAAAGGCTGTTTCGTGCTTTCCTCCTTTCGTGGTTTCGTGATAAAATATAAAACCAGACATAATTCTACAGTACAAAAGCATGAAGGCCAAATTTCCAATTTCTATTTTATAATTTCAACGTTCCGTAAACGCTTACAAAATGCCTACAGATACCAATACCATCACAAAATCAATCCTTGAAACTGTCTCGGGTTCACGAAAAAAAATAACTCCCATAGCACTGGAAAAAATGGCATCGGAAAAGTTTGCCTTGGAGAAAAAACAGGTAAAATCGATAATACAGGGCCTGATTGCCGGAGGAGAGCTCACTTATACCTATCAATACGGATCTACTTTTCTAGAAAAATCCTTTAACAGACCTGTCAGAATTTCAAAACACGTTGTAATAAAGCCCCAGGAAAATTCTTTCGTATCAAAACCGGGTGACGTGGTTATCAATCTTGCCCAGGGAGCATCATTCGGAACAGGTCAGCATGCTACAACACGCCTTGCGGTTAAAGGGATTGATTATGCTCTAAAGGAATGTGGTTATTTCAAAGAAAACAAAAAAACCTGTTTGCTCGATGTCGGCACTGGATCAGGAATTCTGGTAATTGCTGCAGTGCTTATGGGAATTAAAAAAGGAGTGGGAATAGATATAGATCCTTGTGCAATAGCTGAAGCCAAAGAAAACATTAAAATCAACGGTTTGGAGCACAGGATAGATATCTGTGACCGGGCTTTTGAAAAGATTAACCGGGTATTTTCCATTGTAACGGCTAATCTACGCTATCCGACAATAAAAAGACTGTTACCTTGTATGCTTGAAACTGTAAATAAAAAAGGATTTGCTATATTATCAGGCATAAAAACAGATGAAATAAAGGACTTGCTGGATATTTACCAAGAAAAAAATTTTTTGTGCAGATGGAAAGAAACTGAGCAGGGCTGGATAGGAGTTGTTTTTGAAAAAACCGCTACAACGCAGTAGATGAGACTTTTTTACGACGCCATCAAATAAAAAAGGGCAACCAATTAGCAATATGGTTGCCCTTTTTCTAATGTATTAAAATTTTACTATTTCTTTTTCTTAGGATGGCACTTTGTACATGTTGTGGGTGCCTTTTTGGTTTTGTTCTTTTTATTAAATTTTTTATGGCAAGCCTTACAGTTGTAGTGCAGTGCCTCGGCATGATAATCCAGGCGTTGTTTCTTTGAAAGCTTGGGTGCACCTTTACCTTTGGGTCTTTCACCAGGTTTCTTGTGGCACTCTATGCAGTTTTTTACGTTGTCGCCTTCTTTCAAATTATCAAGGGGTTTACCTTTGTCATCATGGTGGCATTCACCGCAACCGGCTTTGTATTCATCGATGTGCTTCTTGTGGGAAAACGTCATAATGCTTTTTTTATGCTTCTTATAAGCCTTGTTTTCCATTTTGATCACATCGGGAACTTTAGTTCCTGCATAAATACCTGCTGTGATAAACAGCGCCGAAATTCCCACAATTACTGCAATGATAAATAGCTTTTTTTGCATAGTCTTAACGTGCCTCCTTTCCTTTTGCTATGATTTTATTGCAAATTTAAGAATAATTTATCAAGGATAATACGCCATGTCAACGACAATCGTCTATTTTTAATTTTTTCTATCTGGAAGATTTACGGCTTTGCGATATGTACGCAAAACAATATATATAAAGTTATTACAAATAGTTATAAAAGATAACGGCTATATAATACCGGTACTTAGGACGACTCTTCGGATTTTTCGGAAGTCTCTCTGGTCTCTTCAGGCTTCTTTTTTCCGAAAA
>JASJGP010000010.1:0-6043 GCA_033791485.1 Desulfobacterales bacterium
CTTTTGCAAGAAAGGGATACTCATCCAGCTCAAGGCCGATGCCGTGTCCGACAAAACGGATACGGCGATCACCAACCCCCATGAAATATTCTTCATAGCCAAGTTCTTTCGTTAGTTCCAGTGCCATATCGTATAATTTACCGGCCTTTGCTTTCGGTTTTGCTTCTTTTTTTATAACGGATTGAACTTTCAACATGGCTTCATGTGCCATGATCAGGTCATCGGGAAGATCGCCAATGGCAAAAATACGTGCGTGGTCGGACATGTAGCCATTTAAAACAAAAACATAATCTACAAGGACAGGTTCACCGCGTTGAATCGGCCTTAGGCCGGCGCTTTGTGCCATAGCCGGACCGACACCGGTGCCACCTGTAGGAGAAGATAAATAACTCGGTACAGCAGCACAAGGGCCTGACATTAAATGACCGTAAAACAATTCGCTTCCCCACAGTCTCATACGTACAAATCCCGGATGGCCCAGTTTCCGTGCCCTGGCCTCAATTTTTCCGGCAAGTTCGATTTCTGTTATTCCTTCGTGCAGAAATTCCTTTACGCAATCAGCTACCTGGTCTGACAGACGGGCAGCCTTTTGGATAAGGTCGATTTCATAAGCTGATTTCACAGCCCTGATGAGCCGTATATGATGTGAGATATCTATAATCTTTGCATGTTCAAAGAAGTTTTTGTAGTTAAAATATAAATTGGCAGGAAGGACGTCGAGCTCCATTCCCAAAATCCGAGGCATCGAGTACCCGTTATTATGCAAAAGGCTGCAAATTTGTCGTACATTTTCCAAAGGCACAATATTCCTGATAGAAGACTCTGCCCTGGCACGTTTACGGTCCTTGTAAACCATCAGGATCGGATCTCTATCTGCCGGCACATATAGATGTGCATCCTGAATGGTTCCGGAAAAGTAAAAAAGGTCTGCCTTTTGAAGGATCAGAACACCGTCAATATTGTTTTCATTAAGCTTTCTTTGAAGTTTTTTGATTCTTTCATTAATCTCAGATTTTGGTGTGTTTAAATCTGTATTGAACATATTTACAATTTCCATTAGATTAAAAGATTTTAAGCTATAATAATTACCCCGGACAAGCCGATGCCAATAAATATTTTATCACGAAAACACGAAAGTACGAAAACACGAAAAGATTTTATTTCGTGCTTTCCTTATTTCGTGTTTTCGTGATTGCTTTTATTTTTCCACAGATAACTCAAAATATGTAATAAAGAAAATAAAGCTTAACATCACTTGCCTTAACAGTCAAATTGCTCCTTTCCTTGAAAAGATTACAATTGTGATGTATGCATGATGTAAGTTGAAAAAGCTTGCGAGCAATTCAGGCGGGGAATTAAATGACGGCATATTTTATAAGGCGTTTGCTTTTAGTTATACCGACGTTCATAGGAATAACCATTATGGTGTTTACTATAACCCGGTTTGTTCCTGGAGGCCCCATTGAACGTATCATAGCCCAAGCCCAGCAGATGCCAAGCATTGAAGGTGGGAGAGCAGGAAGATCATCTGCTGAGCAAAACCAACCGCTTTCCGAAGAGCAGATCGAGGAGCTTAAGAAATACTACGGTTTCGATAAACCTGTCCTTGTGAGCTATTTTCTCTGGCTGGGCAAGATATTTACCGGAGACCTTGGCACATCGACACGTTATTACGATCCGGTGTGGAGTATGATAAGGGAACGGATTCCCATATCCCTTTATTTCGGGATACTCTCTTTAATCCTGGTTTACGGGGTATGCATTCCCCTTGGCATTATAAAAGCGATTAAGCATAAAAGTTCTTTTGACAATTTTTCATCAGTTGTTGTTTTTATCGGTTATGCAATACCAGGCTGGGTTGCCGGCGTATTTATGTTGGTGTTGCTTGCCTCACACTGGGAAATATTTCCCCTTGGAGGTCTTGTGAGCGATGATTTTGAAGACTTTGCGCTGACAGGAAAAATACTGGATATAGCCTGGCACACAGCTCTTCCGCTCATCGCTTACGTGATTGGGTCGTTTACGGTGATGACCTTATTAATGAAAAACACGCTTATGGACAATCTGGCTTCGGACTATGTGCGCACTGCTATTGCAAAGGGTCTGCCCTTTAAAAAGGCTGTATTCAGGCATGCCCTTAGAAACAGTCTGATTCCTATAGCGACAAGTTTTGGAAATAATATATCAATCATACTTTCGGGGTCATTTCTTATCGAAACTGTTTTTAATATAAACGGGATGGGGCTGCTTGGCTATGAATCGGTTGTTGAACGGGATTACCCGGTAGTAATGGGAATTCTGGTGATATCATCGCTTCTTTTTATGATCGGAAACATTCTATCGGACATCTGTGTTGCTATTGTAGATCCCAGAGTAAAGTTTGAATAAATATTTGGAAAAGGAGCATTCAGATAATCCGATTTAAAAACGTGTCGAACTCATAATGAAACTAAACCCTTTAACAATAAAAAAAATCAGGCGTTTCAAATCAATAAAAAGAGGATACTATTCCTTTATTATTTTCGCTGTTATGATCTTTGTCTCTATTTTTGCCGAAATGCTCATAAACAATCGTGCGGTTATCATACACTACGAAGGCAAATTCTATTTCCCAACATACACGCAAATGATCACAGGAACCACATTCGGTCTAAGCTACAGATACGAGACAAATTACCGGCAGCTTGCCGAAATGTTTCGGGCCGAAGACAAAGGAAACTGGGTCTTGATGCCTATGGTGCCTTATAATGCTTACGAAAACGATCTGAGGAAAGACGAATTTCCACCGTTTCCTCCGTCCACAAAAGATAAACACTATTTAGGCACAGATGCAGTAGGCAGGGACATTGTTGCAAGGCTTGTCTATGGATTCAGGATTGCAATTTTTTTCTCCCTTTTACTGTTGCTGGTCAATTATGTTATTGGCGTCAGTATCGGCAGCGCAATGGGATTTTGGGGCGGAAAATTTGACCTTATATTTCAGCGGATAATTGAAATCTGGTCAAACGTGCCATTTTTGTATGTGATCATTATCATTTCTTCAATCATGGTCCCGAATTTTTTAATGTTAATATTAATTATGGCTTTTTTCGGTTGGATCGGCATAACCTGGACCATGCGAACCGTTACTTACAAAGAAAGGGAAAGAGAATATGTGCTTGCCGCCAAGGCCTTGGGTGCTTCCGACCTCAGGATAATATTCAAGCACATCATTCCCAATACTATTGCAATCATAGTGACTTTTGCCCCATTTGCGGTTTCAGGTGGAATTGTTGCGTTGACCTCTTTAGATTATCTCGGCTTCGGACTCCCACCACCAACCCCTAGCTGGGGCGAACTTCTGCAACAAGGCTGGAATAATCTGGATGCCTGGTGGATTTCAGGTTCGGTTGTTGTCGCAATGATTGTGACACTGATAACCGTGACTTTTACAGGAGAGGCTGTCAGGGAGGCTTTTGATCCGAAGCTGCATACGACCTATGAGTAAAAAAACCATAACCCAAAAAAGGCAGAAGGCAAAAAGGGAAAGACAAGAAAAAAGAACATCGAAAATCGAACGTGCAACATCGAATGTTTAATGGGGGAGAAGAGGGATTCTAAATAATGAAGGAAAAAACCAACAGGAAACTATTGAAGATCATTTCAGTCCTTGCAACCTTAATGCTTTTGACGGTTGTGTTAATGTTTGCGTGTACAGATAAGAGTAGCGAAGCAATAAGTTCCACTGAAGATGGTTCTGGGGATAAAGTGCATATATTTAAGGCTGAGATTTCGGAAATTCCTATTCCCGCTGATCTGCAATGGCTTAAAAATGAGTCGGATCCTGTCTATGCCTCACCAGAATCAAGAAAAGGGGGAGCTCTGAATTCCTGGGTTTTGAGTTTTCCGTTAACCTTCCGAGTCGTGGGGCCTGATTCAAACAGCAGTTTCAGGAGTGCGATTCTCGGCAACCAGTTATCTTTAATCGGAATACATCCCAATACAGAGAGCATTGTTCCGGAACTTGCAAGCCACTGGGCTTATGGCAAAGACAAAAAAACAATGTACTTCAAACTCAATGAAAAAGCTCGATGGTCCGACAGTACCCCGGTAACGGCCCATGATTTTGCCTATACCCTTGAATTTATGCGTTCTAAGTATATCATTGCACCATGGTATAATGATTATTATTCCAAAGAAATAGACAAGGTGATCGTGTATGACGATCATACGCTGGCAGTGGTAAGCACGAAGGCTCAGCCGGACCTGCATTTAAAAATCGGAATCAGTCCAACACCCAGGCATTTTTACGGTAAACTGGGTGAAGATTTTGCAAGAAGATACAACTGGAAAATTGTTCCCAATACCGGTCCTTACCAGATATACGATTTTAAAAAAGGCAAGTACGTAAAATTTAAGCGGAAAAAAGACTGGTGGGCTAAAGACCTTCGCTTTTTCAAAAATCGTTTTAATGTGGATAGAGTGGTGTTTAAGGTAATTAGAGATATAAATATTGTCTGGGAGTATTTTAAAAAAGCCAAGGTGGATGTATTCCCGGTTACCATGCCAAGGTACTGGCATGTAAAAACCAAAACTTCCGTAGTAGAAAACGGCTATGTACACAAAATATGGTTTTTTAACAATACACAACAGTCAGCCCAGGGGATGTGGCTCAATCAGGATCGCGAAATTTTCACGGACAGAAATGTCCGCTACGCCTTTGCTCACGCCATGAATATCCAAAAGGTAATCGAAAAAGTGCTTAGAAACGATTATTTCAGGCTTGAGCACGGTTTTATGGGATACGGAAGATATTCCAATAAGAAGATACGTGCCAGGCGTTTTGATTTGGATAAAGTCAATTTTTATATGAGTGGTGGTGGGTGGCAGCGAGGCTCCGATGGTATTTGGGAAAAAAACGGCAGGCGGTTTTCGGTTGAAGTAAGCTATAGCCAGGACGCTCATACACCTCGTCTGGTTGTGCTTAAGGAAGAGGCCAAAAAAGCAGGCATTGAACTCAAGCTGCAAAAACTGGATCCTTCCGCCGCTTACAAGAAAGTACTTGAGAAAAAGCATGATGTGGCATGGTCTGGCTGGAGCACCTCTTTACGGCCACAATATTGGGAACACTTTCACTCTACAAACGCACACAAAGCCCAGACAAACAACATCACAAATACTGACGACTCCCGGATGGACAAATTGATAGACGCATATCGTAATTCCCTGGACGAGGAAGAGAGAATAAACCTGTCAGTTAAAATCCAGGAAAAGATACATGAGATCGGCGCATTTGTTCCAACCTTCATGGTTCCTTATGCGCGTGAGGCATATTGGCGGTGGTGGCGACTACCGAAAGTTCCAGGTACAAAACATTCAGACAGTCTTTTTGATCCATTTTCAAGTAGTTCAGGTGGGCTATTCTGGTACGACAAAAAGCTGTATGAAGAGACTAAAAAAGCTATGAAAAAAGGGAAAAAATTTCCACCTGTTACAATAGTCGACAAAACTTATAAAGCGAAGACTCCAAACTAACGCGCTTGAAGTAGATAAAATTTTCGTCATTATTCAGATGTACATTGCTAACTAAAAAAAATATTCACCGCAAAGCCCCAGAGAACGCAGAGGAAAATTAATTTTCTGTTTACCGTTGAGAGGACGGTAAAAAGAAATCCTCATAAGCTTCGCTTATTTTGGTTTTATTTTAGAAAGTCTAAATCTAACACAGACTCGTAAAATTGAAGTTATGAGTTGATTGACTTTCGCATTATCTGCCCGAAGGGCTTTGGTTTATTTCTTTTCGCCCTTCTCAGCGAAAAAAAATAAGATGATAATCTCTGCGTGCTCTGCGCCTCGAATGAGCGAAGCGAATGGGCGGTGAGGTAATACACTATAATCAGATACAAACATTCAATTAAGAACTAAGGAAATCCAATTTGAGCCAGGAAGTAATCTTAAAGATTAAAAACCTTGTCACAGCTTTTGATACTGAAGAGGGGCGGTTTCGAGCGGTTGAAAATGTCAGTTTCGAAGTAAAGAAGGGCCAGACTCTGGGAATTGTCGG
>JASJGP010000011.1:0-2771 GCA_033791485.1 Desulfobacterales bacterium
ATCGAACGTTGAACATCGAATGATGAACTCGCTTCGCTCCGCCGGTTTATAAATTGGCAAAATACCTTATTCAAAATTCGACGTTGGACGTTCGATGTTAGACGTTCATAGTTTTTTACCTTAACGGCTACGTCCTTGATATTGGATTGCAATCTGAATGCTCACCACCATAAAACAACATCGCCGAAAACAAAAACCCCCCTGGCTAAAGCGGCGTCTTCCAACGGGACCTGACTTTGAACAAGTTAAAACTCTTGTTAACAAAGGTGGGCTGCACACAGTATGCCAGGAGGCAAAATGCCCGAATATCTGGGAATGCTTTTCCAAGCATACAGCGACATTTATGATTATGGGATCTCACTGCACGCGCAGTTGCAGGTTTTGTGCAGTTGCGCATGGACCGATTGCTCAGCCCGATCCGGAGGAACCCGCCAGGGTAGCAGAAGCGGCTCGAAAAATGGGGTTAAATTATGTGGTCATAACCTCTGTAACCCGTGATGATCTCCCTGACGGAGGAGCTTACCTTTTTGCCGAAACCATACAGGAAGTCAGAAAACAAATCCCAGATGTTCTGGTTGAAGTCCTGATACCCGATTTCCAGGGAAATGCCGAAGCCTTAAAAACAGTCTTAAAAGCCCGACCCGATGTCTTAAACCATAATATAGAAACCGTCCCGCGACTCTATACAACTGTTCGCCCTGAAGCAAACTATAACCGCTCCCTTGAAGTTTTAAAACAAGCCAGACAATACGAACCGTCTATCCCGGCCAAATCAGGACTCATGCTCGGTCTTGGCGAACTACCTGATGAAATCAACCTGACTCTTGAAGATCTTTTTAAAGCTGGTTGCCAAATCCTGACGCTGGGCCAATATCTTCAACCCACAAAACAGCACCTGGAAGTTGAGCGTTTTGTTCCGCCGGAAGAATTTGACAACTGGCGAAAAACCGCTCTTGAAATCGGCTTTTCCCAGGTTGCAGGCGGACCCTTTGTAAGGAGTTCTTATCATGCTAAAGAGCTCTTTCAAGACAAGTGATAGCACCAACATATATTATGAAACACATGGCTTTGAATCATCAGGGCCAGCCGTCATCTTTTTGAACGGCACCATGCAAACCACATTCAACTGGAGACCCCACGCCCGTGTCTTCAAAGACAGCTTCAGGGTTATATTGTATGATGCCAGAGCCCAGGGACAAAGCGACCTTGGAGAACAAAGGCTGTCCCTCGATCTTCACCTCCAAGATCTTTCCGAACTTCTTCATCACCTGAAAATTAAAAAGGCACATTTTGTAGGATTGAGCCACGGAGCATATGTTTCTCTTTCGCTTGCTTTTCAACTTCCGCAAGTAGTTGATCGGCTTGTTCTGTGCAGTGTAGGTGCAAGAATCACAGATCAGACAAAAGTTATTATAAGATCATGGCTGGAAATACTTCAACAGAGCGGGCTTAGATCTTTGTCATGGGCTGTTCTTCCCATTGTTTTCGGAGAAGCCTATTTAAAGCAAAACAAAAGAATAATAGATAAAATGGTAGAGGCCATTGTCGTTCGAAACAACAAAGATGCGTTAATCGCACAACTTAAAGCCATAAACCAGTATCCTTCGCCTGGGTCCCTTGCAAAAAAAATAAACTGCCCTGCCCTCATTATTTCAGGTCTCCGGGACCGCTTGGTAAATACAGAAGATGCAAAGAAGCTCGCTAATCTTTGCAGAGGACGTCATGAGGATATTCCAGGCATCGGCCATAGTATTCCTGCTGAAGCACCGGAACTATTTAACAAAATAGTACTGGAATTTCTAACTCAATCCTAACCGGTCTTTTTAAAAAGCAAGATATGGCTTATATAGATTCCTCCGATTAGACTATGACAAGCAAGAAATAAGGAAGTGACAAAATTCGCTAAGGTAGTGGTGTGCCGCAAAACGGCTATTTAGCTGCTTTGTCACCAGCTTGCTAAATATCCGGGCCTTCTTCCGAAATTATTGGAAAAAATCATTTCTCCAAAAAACCAAAATTTCCCTAATCTTTTTTTAGGCGGTGGATTTTGACCTTTCTTTAATAGACAAATCATAATTTCTATAATATATTCATACATTGATTAACGTTTGAACGTACAGTTATGTTCAGGCATAAATTATAAATAATATCTTAAGTATCATCGTTAGATTGAATATTCATTAAATCAATTATATAACCTGCCTAAGGTAATGTAAATTGCAAGACGAAACGATGTTTTTCCCCAACCAGTATTTTTTTAATAGTCAAAAGGAAAAATGCGGCCAATGAAAATAGCTGGACGGTGCATCATCGCAGTTGTGATTATTCTGGGCATAATTTTTTCTTACTTCTATGCCTTTGGCAATTTCCACGCAGTGGTTGAAGAAAGGGTTTATAGAAGTGCTCAACTGTCGGAAAAAAAACTGCAAAAAATTATAGCTAAAAAAAAGTTAAAAACCATCATTAACCTGAGGGGGGAAAACGAAGGAAAGAACTGGTATGCAATGGAAAAGAAGGTTGCCGAGGATAACGATATTCAGCATTACAGCTTTAGATTTGTTGCTCACAGGCTTCCGAATTGCATTCAACTCGATGCCCTTATTGAAGCGCTGAAGGCGGCCCCCAGACCGCTTCTGATTCATTGTAAAGGTGGTGCTGACAGAACAGGCCTTGCCAGCGCATTGGCCCTTGCCATAGAAAAAGATTCCCCTCTCTCAAAGCTAAAACAGCAGTTCTCCCTTATCTACGGTGTAATACCTTTTACCGGCTCA
>JASJGP010000012.1:0-5785 GCA_033791485.1 Desulfobacterales bacterium
TTTCGTGTTTTCGTGATTGGTTTTATTTTTTCCATATTACAAACAACAAATTTACAACTAAGGTACTAAGAGGAAACCATGCCAGACGAGTCCAAATCACAGATACCAGTCCAAAGGGCGGAAAAGCCTAAATTTCTAACCCGCATCCGGTTTGATGAGTTAAATCTGCCGCTGGAGATTGTATCAGGTCTAAAGGATGCGGGTTTTACCTTCTGTACTCCCATTCAAGCCGAAACCCTTCCAGTATCCCTGACCAACAGGGATGTTGCCGGACAGGCGCAAACAGGCACAGGGAAGACAGCCGCTTTTCTTGTAACGGTCTTCAGCAGAATTTTGTCTTTGCATGAGCATATGCCCGACACGCCGTCAGCGCTTATTGTTGCCCCAACCCGTGAACTGGCCTCACAGATCTATGAGGAAGCTATGCTCATCGGACGGCATACAGGCTTGAGAATAACTCAGGTCGTCGGAGGTATTGACTACCAGAAGCAGGCCGAAACACTGCGCCGGGGCGTGGACGTTATCATATGCACTCCCGGCAGGATAATTGACTATTTGAAGCAGGGCATTTTTAAAACTAACGGCATTAAGTTGCTGGTTATTGACGAGGCTGATCGTCTTCTTGATCTTGGTTTTGAAAAGGATATGATCTATTTACTGCGCAAATTACCCCATTATGAAAAAAGGCAGTCCATGCTCTTTTCTGCTACGCTCTCTTTTCGCGTTATGGAGCTGACTTACCAATATATGAACCTGCCTGAATTTATCTCGATCACCCCTGAAGAGGTGATTGTAGAAGGGGTTGAGCAATCTTTGTTTCATGTCGGCAACGAACAAAAGTTGCCGCTTCTTTTAGGTTTGCTGAAAAGGGAGAACTGGATACGCGCTCTTATCTTTGTAAACACGAAAGCAGGCGTAAATTGGCTTACATCAAAACTTAAGGGGAACAGGTGGCCTGCCGAGGGGATTACGGGTGATCTTCCTCAGAGCAAAAGGTTTAAACTAATGGGGCGGTTCAAGGAGGGCCATATAAAAATTCTTGTAGCAACGGATGTCGCTTCAAGAGGCATCCATGTCGAGGATATCAGCCATGTAATAAATTACGACCTGCCCCAGGATTCAGAAAATTATGTTCATCGAATCGGCCGTACTGCAAGGGCAGGAAAAGCCGGGCAGGCGCTGTCGATTGCCTGCGAACGATATGTCTTTCATCTTGAACCCCTTGAGGAAATGCTTGGTTATAAGATTCCGGTTGTCTGGCCTGAAGATGACTGGTTTATAGAAGACAAAGCCGGCCCGGTTTTATCTGCTCCGCGTAATCGAGGGAGAATATCTGCACATAGACCAACGCATGAAAAAAAACATCATACAAGACAAAAAATCTCTGGAAAAACAAGGAGAAGCTCTTATACTGGTGCTTTTTTCGGTTTTGGTCCGCCATCAGAGAATAAAAACAGGCCTGCACCACCCGCTCATAAAGACCAACCTGTCGGTAGAACGAAAAAAAGCGGTTTTCTTAAAAACAATAGGGTTGCTCAAAAGGATAAGACTTCCGAATCTGATGGTAATCGGAGATGACAGCCGGGGCTATGGTCGCTTCCAAAGGTAACATTATTTCCAAATGCGGTTGTCCTGTGTTTTCTCCTTGATAAAGTCGCTTTTTTTATCTAAATTATCCCTCATGGGTTACGTCTTTAATTTTAATGATGCCGTTTCGTATGAACAGTGGTTTAATAATCCACAGAACAGGTTTGCCGCTGATCTTGAGAGTCGGCTCATGGTCGATATGCTTAGTCCGATGCGAGGAGAGACGCTGCTCGATATTGGTTGCGGAACCGGAGCCAGGTTTCTGCCTTTTATAGAAAAGGGTCTTAATGTGACCGGCCTTGACCCGTCCCCATATATGCTTGATATTACACTTAAAAACCTGAAAAATCGCGCTGACCTTTACCGCGAATTTGCAGAAGATCTTCCATTTGATGATAATTCTTTTAATTATGCATGCCTTGTTACAACCCTTGAATTTGTTGATGATCCCCAAAAAGCCCTGGAAGAAGCCTGCAGAGTTGCAAAAGACAGAATATTTATCGGGGTGCTTAACAAATATGCAATTAAAGGAATCGAACGGAGGGTCAGAGGAATATTTACAAAAACCATTTTTAACCATGCAAAATTCTTTAGTGTCTGGGAGATAAAACAAATCATCAGAACGATTTTAGGACGAGTTCCTGTATCCTGGAGGACTGTTTGCCAACTGCCGGCTGGATCCGGAAAATTCGCCCATAACTTAGAGCAATCCAGGTTAGTTCAAAGATTTCCGTTCGGTGCTTTTGCGGGCATTGTAGTTTCACTTGTTCCCCGTTTCAGGACCAGGCCCCTTGCTATGAAGTATCGACAAAAGCATACAATCAGCACTGCGACAAGATAAGAAAGGTCTTACGAGGTAGTATAAATGGAAGCTTATCTTTATGAAACTCTGAAAGATAATAAGGTCAATTGCAATCTTTGCAATCATCGCTGTGTAATAAAGGAAGGAGAGCGGGGGATTTGCGGTGTCCGGGAAAACCAGGAAGGAACATTAAAAACCCTTGTGTATGGAAAGCTGATTGCCCGGCATATCGATCCCATTGAAAAAAAACCTCTTTTTCATCTTCTGCCCGGCAGCCTTTCTTATTCTATAGCGACAGTGGGCTGCAATTTCAGGTGCCTTTTCTGCCAGAATGCAGATATTGCACAAATGCCGTCAGATAACAGGGGTATGATAATAGGTGATTTAAGCACTCCCGAAGATATTGTGAATGCAGCAGTAAAAGGAGGATGTAAAAGCATTGCCTATACTTATACCGAGCCTACAGTATTTTTTGAATTTGCCCATGATACAGCAAAACTTGCAAACAAAAAAGGAATCTACAATGTCTTTGTAACAAACGGATACATGACATCCGAAGCTATAGAGATGATAAGCCCGTATCTGGATGCAGCCAATGTTGACTTAAAGGCGTTTAACGATGACTTTTACAAAAAATATTGTTCATCCAAATTAAAGCATGTTAAAGAAACATTGCAGACAATGAAACGCAGCGGCATTTTTATAGAGGTTACCACCCTGCTTATTCCCGGCCTGAACGATGATAAAGATGAACTTAAAGATCTGGCATCATTCATTGCAAAATCATTAGGCCCGGAAACCCCATGGCATATCAGCCGGTTTCATCCCACGTATAAACTGACAGACCGGGCTCCGACACCGGTTAAGACCCTGGTTATGGCACGGGAAATCGGCATAAATGCAGGATTGAAATATGTTTATACAGGTAATGTACCCGGGGAAAATGGTGAAAAAACGTATTGTTATAATTGCAGCAGGATTCTCATCGATCGGTGGGGTTATACAATCAGGAAAAATTTAATTGAAAACGGCCGGTGCCCCCATTGCGGTGCAATAATAGACGGGGTTGGCATGTAATTAAGAGACCTTTGAAAAATGGCACTTTTCGAAGGTCTCATGGAGTAATTATGGACAAAACACAAATATCAGCGATATTCGGCCCAATGAGGCTGCCGTTTCTTATTTTAACCCCGGCATGTTTTCTGCTGGGCGTTGCCACGGCAGTATGGTCGGGAAGTGAATTAAACCTGTTCCATCTTGCACTGGTTCTTATCGGTGCTGTCTCAACACACATCAGCGTGAATGCCTTAAACGAATATGATGATTTTAAAAGCGGTCTTGATTTAAAAACAGAGCCGACCCCGTTCAGTGGCGGAAGCAAAGCACTCCCTGATAATCCCGATAAGGCCCATATTGGCCTTATTACAGGGCTGATAACCTTTGTGGTTGCCGTTCTTATCGGTATATACTTTATCTATGTCCGGGGGTTTTGGCTTTTACCTTTAGGCGCTTTTGGACTTATTATTATTGCAACTTATACCAGGTGGATCACTAAAAGTCCGTTTTTATGTTTAATTGCTCCCGGACTTGGATTCGGACCGTTAATGGTAATGGGTACCGACTTTGTTCTTACAGGTTCATATTCCTGGACAGCGTTTTTTGCGTCCATGGTTCCTTTCTTTCTAGTCAGCGATCTTTTGCTTTTAAACCAGTTTCCGGATGTCACGGCAGATAAGAGTGTAGGAAGAAAACATTTTCCCATAATAATCGGAAGAAAGGCCAGCGTAAAAGTTTATGGTTTTTTTCTGGTATGTACTTACATAACAGTTGTTTTAGGATATATAACCGGAACACTCCCTGTGGGAGCCTTTTTAGCCTTTTTGTCCATTATCCTTGCAATTCCAACACTAAGAGGGGTAGCCCGACATGCCAATGACATCCCAAAACTGATTCCTTATATGGGTAAAAGTGTTATCATCATTATTGCAACGCCTGTGCTTCTGGCTGTTGGCCTGTTTATCGGCGGGTAATAAACATCCTTGACACATGAGATACCCTTAGTTAGATAAAGCCGTAAATCGTATTTTTTAAGGGTTCATCAGTTTTAGTACATAAAACAAAGAGAGAGTTTCTATGACAAAAGATATCGGACAGAAAAAATTTATCCATGATATTAAACACCGCAGGCACCGCTTCCGCCAGTTACTCGGCATAGTCTTAACCATACTGTTCAGCGCCGCAGGTCAGCCCAAAACGAGCTGGTTTGTTTTTGGCGTTCTACTGGTTCTTTTTGGCATTTCTGTACGATTGTGGGCGTCGGGACATGTAAAAAAAGATAAAGTCCTTGCCACAGACGGGCCTTATGCCTTTGTAAGGCATCCGCTGTATGTAGGGAACATATTGCTTGGATTCGGATTTGCCTTAGCCTCCGGACTATGGTGGTCTTTTCCCCTGCTGATAGGTTTTTTAATCGGTTTTTATCCCCCTGCCATTCGCAAGGAAGATGAAAAGCTTCACCGCTTGTTTAAAGAAGACTGGGAAAAATGGCGCCAAGTTACAAAGGCACTGCTTCCGCGCTTTACTCCCCTTAAGAAAGATCAACAAAGGGGCTGGTCATTCTGGCAAAGTCTGCGGCAAAACGGTGAACCTGTCATTGCTCTTTTTTTACTCCTTTGCCTTTACTATCTTTTACTGAAACTTATATAGGGCTTGGTGACGCCGATGCAAAACGATATCAGCGGCATCAACGAAGGCGAGCTTCTTCGGTGGATTGAAACCAGTGTAAAAACCGGATCGAATATTATAAGCCACGGTTACCAGGGGCATATCCACCTTTACGAAGATGAAGGTCGGCGCCTGGTAATCAAGGCACCTATGGGCTGGGGGATAGGAAAATTCATCCGGCGGATAATGTTGCGAAACGAGTTTCGGGCCTATTCAAAGCTTTCTGCTGTTGACGGAATACCTCACTGCTTTGGATTTTTAAAAGGGAATTACCTTGTACTCCAGTTTATAGACGGGGTTTCCGTTAAGAATTCGCGGATTGCAAATTCAGACCAATTTTATAAAGCCCTCCTGGATTTGATCAAAAACCTTCATAAAACAGGCGTAGCCCACGGTGATCTTAAGAAAAAGGACAATCTCCTTGTTGTTGACGATCAAACTCCCTGTGTGATCGACTTTGGTGTGGCGGTTATCAAAAAGAAGGGCTTTGCTCCTTTAAATCATTTTCTTTATAATATTGCCGGTAAATTCGATTTTAACGCCTGGGCGAAATTAAAATATAATGGCAAACTTGAAAACATTACCGACGAAGACAGAAAATATTACAACAGGACTATGATTGAAACGGTATCTCACAAAATCAAGCGGGTATATAAAAAAATTAAAAGAGCG
>JASJGP010000013.1:0-2856 GCA_033791485.1 Desulfobacterales bacterium
AAAGGCAGCGGGCAACCGCGGCACATGTCCGTTCACCATTGCCTTTGACAGCAATTTATCTTTTGCAAATCTTTCGTTTATGACGGTAAAGTCGGTATCAAGGTCAAAAACCTTACGGACCCTGTTCCGGATTGCCTTAGTGCATTTTATGTCGTCACAGCCTATCCTCAATTCCAGGGCTGATTGTTCGGGGCTGTCGGTCACCGTAAAAAACCCTTTTGCAGTGTCCGTCCTGAATGTTCTGCCATAGCTGTTTTCCGTGACCACTTCAACACCTTCCATCTCTATGGGTTTCATGAAGGACAGTGTCTGCTTGAAATCAAACGATTTTTGGTATCTCAATAAAAGAGGGGGACAAAAAATGGTTTGAAAAAATCACACTTGATATGGATTCCTCTGTTCGAGGTGTATATGAAACCCAAAAAGGGGCGGCTAAATGCGATTCTGTGAGAGGGATGAGACCGGGTTAATTACCCAGTCTCATCCTACTCGATTTTTAAATAATCCCAGAGCTACCAAATCATGCGACAAACCCGTTGTTTATTCATCGTTGCTGTTAGGGTCCGGGACCGCCACCGCCATTACCACCGCCACTACTCGCACCAACGCCACTCGCATTTCCTGCTTTGCCAATGGATTTGGCATGTTGGTTGACAATCTGCTGGGGGGATATCAGATGGGCCTGCTGAGAGAGATGCTGAAGTAATTGGTTCATTTCCAAATGGGTATATTGACTTTGCAGTGCCTCGCACAAAATGTCGGACACAACGGACGCCTTGATACCCAACCTTGCCATGGTACGAAGGGTCTGCATGGTTTGTATGGCCAGATTGTTGTTTTCTGCTTTATTTTTTGTTTGTTGAAGCGTCCGTGCCTTTAGGTGGGCCACCACCGGTTCCATATTTTGGGCTTTCATTCCTGCCGTTAGACCATCGGCAATGGTCTGGGTCATGGTTTCGATACTTTTTGGGTCGTTTGATAGGGATTTGGCCAATTGATTTGCATAGGTGTGGCGGCCGTAAACGGCTTCCATGGCCGAGATGATGTTCTGTTCCTTGATCTGCTTAGCCATGCCTTCCATGGCTTTGTTCATTATCGGTTCGGTGGATATCCCTTCTCTTGCAGCCGTCATGATTACCTGCTGGGCCTGGAGTCGAGTTTGTTTCTGGAAGCGGTTTTGAACCATCCGTTTAAACATTTTCCCCCGATATGATCGAAATGAGGCTCGGTGATAGCCACCACTATCTCATTGTTGGGTTTTATACCATGGGCATATCCAAATCGGCCTTCTTTCGTCTCAGCCGTAAATAAAAAAAATTTAATTCCAGATGTAACCTTTTCATTGCCCATGCGTTTTACTTGTATTTAAAGCTCTGTTCAACTCTTGACACTCGAACAGGCGGAGCCTCGGAAAAGTGAATGTGTGGTTTCCCAGGTAAACCATTATTCCGTATCGTTTCCAGTGCCAAGGCAAACGCATGAAAACATGCTAAAAGAGGAGAAATAAAATGAAAAAAGTTCTAATTATTGCTGCAATGTGCCTGGTTATTGCTGCCGCACCGGTTTTTGCTCATCATCCTGCAGCAGACGTCGTGAGTGATGATGTTTATGCCATAATCGATGAGGCCGTCTCCCAGACGCCCCATGTTGACATGGTTTTTGACGACATGTCAATTACTGCTGTTGAGATGACTGATGAAAAAATAACAACCTATTACTTTAAATCGTTAGGGGCCAAGACCAATGAGCTTGTTATGCTTATCCTCAACCATGCCTCCATTCTTGAAGGTGAGGTTGAGATCTTGATTGAATATGCGGATGAAAGTTCAGAGACGTTAACACAAACCAATGAAGACCCCTCGGAAAGCGGCAACATCTGGAACGAATGGGGCAGGCCATTTTATCTTACAATCCTTCAAATATTGCCGGAAAGTTAGCGGTTCAGGTAAAAACAGCAGGCAGAAGTTGAGACCTTAAAAGCAGGGATAACAGGGGCACGATCTATGATAGTAGCTTCACCCACTGATAAGGTTATTTTATCATCTGAAAATCAAACCCCTCCCGAAGAATAAAGTCGGGGAGTCGAGTGACCACACTTGAAAAGCTCATTCGAATCCCCGATTTTCTTGTCAATTGATAATCTGAAATCTCTATATCAGCTAACCAATGAAACATTATATAATTTCCTTTATTTTTACTAAAGAGAAGCGTTAATCTTTATGGTTACTAATATTTGTATCATGACAATTAATTTTTTAATTGTTTTTTTCCCATCGCTTAAAAAGATATTCAAATCCATAGGCGAAAATAAAAATTCCGGCAACTACAATTACTCCCAAAAGGTTAGTTGTGTATTGTTGAAACAGAAGTGCAATTAATGCTGTTGAACACAAAATTATTCGATCTGTGCGGATGGGGTTCGGCCGCCAGTTTGAATTTTAAGCCCTTCGTTTCAAACCATTTGTCGTTTTCTTTATTTCTTTTTAAGGCAGTGATTGTTGCCAAGCATACAGAACCTGTTTTTTGGGGGAAAATCATTCTATTTATCCATATCACAAATATGTAACAGATCCTATTCTGTCAAGGTTGAAGGGGGACATCCCATTTTTTCATATATTTCCATATGGAGGCCAGGCGTAATCCATGAAGGCTTTTAATGCAGTTTTTGAAATTCCTTTTACATTGACATCTGACTTTGTATTGTTTGTTTTAATAAAATGATGGACCAAAAGCGGGATATCTTCTTTTCGTTCTCTCAGGCGCGGCAGGTAAATGGGGAAAACTTTCAACCGATAATAAAGATTTTCCCTGAAGGTGCCGGCATCAACCATGGATTTTAGATCTTTGTTTAAAGCA
>JASJGP010000014.1:0-11773 GCA_033791485.1 Desulfobacterales bacterium
CCTGATCAATATTACTTTCAAACCTGATGGTATTCTTAGTTAATGATTCATCTGACGCCGCATTTGCCGGCTGTGAAATTATTGTTGTCAACAAGAAAAAGATCGTCAGGATAGCCCCTGATTTTTCATACTTTATATTCATAGGCAAGCCATAAAAAACCGGGTGTAAGCGTTCACAGGCACCGCATCTGCACGCGCTCAGAGCGACCAGCATAGCAGAAGACTATAGCTGGTCACCCTGAGCACGCACATCTGCAGCACCTGTGAACGCTTACAAAACTGAGATTGTGCGACCTTTGTGTTCCGAATGCGCGTTAACGGATACAACCGGGTAATTATAAAACGTACGTGGGGCAACACGTTGAATTAGCTTATATCCCAGTTTTTATAAAAAAGCAAAGCCAAGCATAATGATCTGAATTTCCCTTTATTTTAAAAGACTTTAATGTTACAAAACAGCTAAATGTTGCAAATTAGTTGATCAGGAAAATACACCATGCAAAGGAGAAACCATGTTTACTGAAAAACAGCTTGACAGGTATGCTGACGTCCTTCTCTGGGCAATGAAAAAAGCCAGAACCGGCAAATTCAAAAAAAATGACGTTGTTGCAATCCGGTATAATACCCCTTCAATAAGACTTGCGGAAATACTTAATGCAAAACTTCTTGGCATTGGAATGAATCCTGTTCTCCGCACAATGCCCACTCCGACTATGGAAAGAAATCACTTTGAACTTTCCAATAACAGACAGCTTGTTTTTATTCCGCCCGGCGAAAAGGAGCTTTATAAGAATCTAAGCGGATCTATTTTTCTCCACGCACCTGAATCGATCACCCATCTGAAAAACATCGACCCTAATAAAATCGGGAAAATAGCCGTTTCCAGAAAAGTTTTTCGAGACATTCTGAGTAAACGTGAAGAACAGGGGCTTTTCGGATGGACATTGTGTATCTTTCCTACAAAGAAGCTTGCTCAGCATGCCGGTCTCTCTATGAAAGAATATACACGCCAGATAATAAACTCCTGTTTTCTTAATAAAATATCTCCTATATCGCAGTGGGAACAAATATTTAAAAATGCAGGTTCTATTAAAAAATGGCTAAACAGTTTAAACGTAAAATTTTATCACGTAGAATCCGAAAATGTTGATCTTAAAATATCCCCCGGCGAAAAAAGAAGATGGATAGGACTGTCAGGACATAATATACCAAGCTTTGAAATATTTCTTTCCCCTGACTGGAGAGGGACAACAGGGGTTTATTTCGCAGACCAGCCTTCATATCGAAGCGGTAATTATGTTAAAAATGTAAGGCTTGAGTTTAACAAAGGTTCGGCCGTTAAAATCACTGCAAAAAAGGGAGAAGATTTTGTAAAAAAGCAGCTGTCAATGGATAAAGGTGCAAACAAACTGGGAGAATTTTCCCTTACAGACAAAAGATTTTCAAAGATTAACGTATTCATGGCCAACACACTTTTTGATGAAAATTATGGCGGGAAATACGGCAACTGTCATATAGCCGTCGGTTCTTCCTATTCAGACTCGTATTCAGGAGATCTGAAGAGCCTATCAAAAAACCTTAAGAAAAAACTCGGGTTCAACGACTCAGCCCTTCACTGGGATCTTGTAAACACTGAAAAGAAAAGGGTTTCAGCCCATCTTACATCAGGCAAAATAATTACAATATACGAACACGGCAGGTTTTTATTTTAGAATCATCTCCAAGAGAGTTGATGATTTTTAAAGGAGTCAAGGGTCCAAGGGTTCGAGTGATCCGCCACATAACAGGCGGATAAAAATGCTTAAGAATTAGATAACTGTTAACGGTTACAATTTAAGATACAACAAATTGGGATAGGAAAAGTTGAAAGGATGCTTAAAACACTTATAAAATCGTTAGAAAACAAACGCTTGAACCCTTGACCCCTTGAATCCTCGAATCCTTTTCTCCAACTAAATTGGAGAAGAACCTTATTTTAACCTAAAGCTGCTATTTTTGAATTTCCTAGAATAAGTTCTTTAACAGTATTAATCAGGGCTTTTAATTGGAAGGGTTTTTCAAAAATGGTATCAAAGCTATTATCATCAAAGACCCAGGGAGTTCCTGACATACCTATAACCGGTACATGTTTTTTATCAGAGTTGCGTATGTGCTTAGCAACGATGTTACCATCTATACCCGGCATGCATATATCTGTTATAACCAGGTCAAAACAGTCGTTATCAAATTTTAGAATACCTTCATCTCCATCATCTGCCGTGTCAACATCGTGCCCGTGCATTTCCAACAGCTGCCGTATCATGTTTATGATAACTTTTTCATCGTCAATAACCAGAATTTTGCACATAATACATCCTTGATACTGTAGAGACGGTATTTATTAAGAGTTGACTATTTTTTATATAATATAACTCTTTTTATTATTTTGTCAACAACATATTGTATATGAACTAATTCATTATACTATATGTTGTGTATATTACTTTTTAAGAGGTCTGCCTCAATATTTGTCTATTGAAAGAGGTCTTTTGAAAAATGGCAATTGCAAAAAACATTTATCTGGAAAATCCATCATAAAAATTTATTGAAATTTATGATATCAATTTATTTGTGTCAAACACGATTACACAGGTTTTTGACAATTCCTGATGGATTTATAAGAAATTTTATACATAGCTTATATTATTATATTTTTATTCATACAGGCTTATAAACTTTTTAAAATAGACCCTTTTAAAAATTAGGTTTTTATTAAATCATTTTAGGTATTTCCGCTAACAGTATCATTTATTAGCAATATTTTTCCCTGCTAAAATCTCCCGATTTCTTCTATTTTCTTTTAATTTTGAATTAATTGTATTAAATCTTGAGGGAAATAAAATTAATTGAGGATTTTCGGTAGGATACTGATAAGTTGAAATTTAGATTAAAAATATAATTAGCAGGGCATCCTCCATTTTATATCAAACCCGAGGTCCTGTAAATTTTTAATACCTTCTTTTACATGCAGTCCCACTGTTTCAATGCCGTGTGAATCATCACCGGGTACGACGGCAATATCTAAATCTAATGCTTGAAGAAGAATCGGTCTGGATGGATATGGTTCACTTGCCCCGGCATATAAAGCGCGAAGATTATAATCAATTATCAGGTCGAGCTTTTTGATAAGCTCCAGGTTCCTTGTAATTCGTTTTTTTACATCCGGTTTTTTCAGTTGGATGGGATAATTTGGATCGAATATCCGGATGAGGTCAAAATGGCCAACAACTTTCGGTTTAAGCGCTTTAATCATTTCGTGCTGCTGATCAAAATATCGGCAATATAAGGCCTCCAACCCGCCAACGGCTTGAGCGGTCTCATCATACTGTTGTTTTGAATAATCAAAACCCATATCTTTTACATGGTGTAGAGACCCTACAATGTAATCGGGCTTAAATTTTTGAATTAGTTTTTTAATAAATGGTTCAAACCCGCTGAACATTTCTGTTTCAAAGCCCACATAAATCTTTATGGATGATGAATATTTTTTCTGAAGTTTGCGGCATTTGGAAATATAGCCGGCAAATCTTCGGTATGTTTCCCGTACATCAAAGCCGGCTTGTTTTTCCTCAGGATAAAGAAGTTCGTTGGATGAAAAGGGCATATGCTCCGTTATGCCCACCCAGGAAAAACCTCTTTTAATATAAGCTTTTATTATTTCTTCCAGAGTATCTTTTGCGTGACAACAAAATTCGCCGCTGTGTCCGCCGTGAACAGAAACAAGATGAGGATTATGGAGTGGAGTCATAATTAACAATTATTTTACACTTTGAATTTGCCAAAATCCTTGGGAGATAATTTTTCGAGATACTCGGCCCATTTTTTCCCTTCCTTGCTTTGGTCAACGACTTCTGCAACGCCCTCTACCATCTTTGATTTTTGTATTACTTTATCATCCATAAAAATCGGTGCATTAAATCGCAGTGCAATTGCAATTGCATCGCTTGGACGGGCGTCCATACTGAAAATCTTTTCCCTGGAAGCAAAATGTATTTTGGCAAAATAAGTGCTGTCTTGAATATCACATACCTCTACTTTTGAAACAGTAATATTCAACAAGTTTGAAAAATTCTTAAAAAGGTCGTGTGTCATAGGACGATCAAATGTAACACCCTGAAGCGCCGAAGCTATAGCTGTAGCTTCCAGCAATCCAATCCATATGGGTACAGCCTGATCGTTTTCTTCTGACTTTAAAATAATAATCGGTGTGTTCGAAGCCGGATCTATTGTCAGGCCCGCTATGCTTACCTTATGCAGCATAACTTTCTCCCCCTTTGATTAATGTGGCCGGTTCGAGTTTTAAATACTTTCCCCAAAGTGAGTGCGAAAATGCTTTCTCGATTTCTACATTTACAATGCTCCCAATAAAAGATTCACCACATGAAACCAAACTGCTTTCTGAGTTAAAGTTTACAATTTTATTGGTAGATGTCCGCCCTGTCCACTGTATATCATTGGGGAGAAACTCATTGATTTTAGATTTCCCTGCCCTGGTAAGAACAGAAGACATTTTTTTACTGAATCCCTCAACAAGTATTTCCTGAGTTGACCCTACCAGTGCCTGATTCTTTTTTCTTGAAATAATTTCCTGCAAATCAAGCAATTTTTTTAATCTTTCTTTTTTTTCCTGATCCGAAATCTTTTGTGCAAATAAAGTTGCCTTAGCGTTTGGACGATCAGAATACTTAAATGCAAACAGTCCCTCATATTCCACGGTTTTTATTAAATCAAGGGTTTCTTTAAAATCTGCTTTGGTTTCTCCGGGAAAACCTGTAATAAAATCCGAAGTAATTGAAATATCAGGGCAAATATTTCGCAGTTTATCTATTTTCTCAAGATACAATGCACGAGTGTATTTCCGGTTCATCCTTTTCAACACGCTGTCTGAGCCGGACTGAACTGGCAAATGAATATGTCTGCAAAGTTTCTCATTCTCTTTAAAAGCAAAAATAAGATCATCAGAAAGATCTTTTGGGTGCGATGTCGTAAATCTTATTCTCAAAATACCATCGATTTCGTTGATTAAAGCGAGAAGTTCGGCAAATGAACAAAGTCCTTCCTTTTTCCCGTAGCTGTTCACATTCTGACCCAGCAGCGTGACCTCTCGAATGCCAGAATTCACAAGGCCCTCAATCTCTTTCACTATTTTTTCAGGACTTCTGCTTGTTTCTCTGCCCCGAACATATGGAACCACGCAGTAAGTGCAAAAATTATCGCATCCCTGCATAATAGTCACAAAGTCGGAAACCTTTCCATTCTTCGGTCCGTTCTCCGGTCCATTCTCCGGTAAATCGGCAACAGGTTCAATCTCTACAATTTTTTCCGTCATGCCGATATCAACAATACGGATTTTTTTTAACTCAACACGCTCTACTATTCCCGGCAGTCGGGGAATGGCATGCGTTCCGAAAACAATGTCGAGATAAGGTACCCGCTTCAGGATTTTTTTACCTTCCTGCTGAGCCACACAACCCCCGACCCCGATTATAAGACCTGGTTTTTTTCTTTTAAGACTGGCAAGGCGTCCTAAAAAACTGAATACCTTTTGTTCTGCCTTTTCCCTTATGGCGCATGTATTCACAATAATCAGATCTGCTTTTTTCAAATTTTCAGTAGCTTTATAATTTAATGTAAGCAGGCTCTTTGCAATCTGGTCGGAGTCATAAACATTCATCTGACAGCCGATTGTATTTATGTATAAATATTTTGTCTTCATTCAGATAATTGATTTTTAGAAGGTATATTCTCAATCATAACATTTTTCTTCAGATCCTGTAAAATCATTTCTACATCAGCTTCGCATCCGGGTGCAATATTAATCACCACGATTCCCTTTTTTGAATCGATTGTTGTTAGTACCGCCAGGCCGTCATAAGCTTCAAGGATAAATTTTAAAAAAGAAATTTCTCTTCTGTCAATACGGTAATATTTTTTTGTTGTTTCAACCATATTTTTAATTATAACTCAAGTTTGACGATCTCGCAAAAAGTAACGCCGATGGTTAAGTAGAAAGCGCTATATACCCCCGCAAAAAATCAGCGGGATAAAAAGGCGCAACGATTTTTCAGGGACGAGGCAATACATGTAGTATGCCGAGTGTCTGAAAAACCGCTGCAACGCATTAGATAGGACTTTCTATGACGCCATCAAGTTTCGCACACCTATTTTTCAATAAGTGATGCCCTGATGGTGTGTAAAATATAACCGTCTCGATTCACTCTTTCGATACGAATTAACTCTTCAGAAATTAAGGTTCCGCTGTCGATAAAAGGTGAAAAACTTGATTTATAACCTATGCCATGTTTTTTCAATAGAATTTAATGATTGTCCGTATATTAATAATAAGGTATATAGAACAATTATGAAAAAAGATTGGCAAATCCTTCAGCCGGATATTCAATTAGTTAAAAACCTTTGTGATATTCTCAAATGCCACCGAATCACCGCGACCCTTCTTGTAAACCGAAAGGTAGATACCACTGAAAACGCTTTGAAATTTCTTAACCCTTCTCTTAATAATATACGCTCACCATTTTCCATAAAAGATATCGGTACCGCTGTTCGTCGCATTTATAAAGCCATAAAAAATGCTGAAAAAATTCTGATTTTTGGAGATTACGATGTTGACGGTATCACATCCACATCTATTCTTCTAAACTTTTTACAAAACACCGGCGCCGATGTGCAGTATTATATTCCCCATAGAACTAAAGAAGGGTACAGCCTTCAGGCTATGCATATTTCAGACTATGCAATACCGAAAAAAATAAATCTTATAATCACCGTTGATTGTGGCTCCGGCAGCCATGATGCAGTGAAAACGGCACAGGAAGCGGGAATAGATGTAATAATCACAGACCATCATATTATATCAAAAAGACTCCCCAAAGCTTTTGCAGTTGTAAACCCCAAACGCCATGACTGCACCGCCGGTTTTGATAATCTCGCCGGTGTCGGTGTTGTATTTGTTCTTATCATCTGTCTTAGAAAATTCATGCGTGACATGAATTTCTGGCAGGATCTACCGGAACCAAATCTAAAAGCCCTTTGTGATCTTGTTGCCCTTGGTACACTTGCTGATTCAGTACCCCTTGTTGACGAAAATCGTATATTTGCAAGCACAGGAGTCCAAGTCATTAAAACAGCAAACAATCGCCCTGGAATCAGCGCTCTTCTTAAAATATGTCAAATAGAAAACTCTTATATAAACTCTGAAGATATCGCCTTTAAGATTGCACCGCGTTTAAATGCCCCGGGACGAATGGAACATGCAAATCTTTCAGTCGAAATGCTGACAACCGAAAGTTTAAATGATGCTATGCGAATGGCAACCTCTCTTAACGATTTTAATATTTTAAGAAGGAACATTGAAAAGAAAATCATTAATGATATTCATGCTTACCTTGCTGAAAATCCCGATGAACTGGAAAAAAGATCCCTTGTGTTATCGGCCGGCGACTGGCACGAAGGCGTGCTTGGAATCGTTGCTTCAAGACTGGTTGATAATTATTTTCGCCCGGTTGTAGTTATATCTACAAAAAATGGTATTGGAAAAGGTTCGGCCAGGAGTATTCCCGGATTTGACCTTTATAAAGTACTTTCCGCATGTTCCGACGACCTTGTTCAATTTGGCGGACATTCAATGGCTGCCGGCCTGAAAATAAAGTTAAAAAATATCGATCGTTTTAAAATCAATTTTGATAATTCAGTCTCATCAGGCATTACACCAGCTGATTTCACACCAACACTTTCCATTGATGGTGAACTTGACTTTGACGATATTTCAGACAGGCTAATTGATGAAATCGAATCTTTAACACCCTTTGGCAATGGTAATCCTGAACCGCTTTTTATAGCAAAAAATGTAGACGTTTTTTCTTCAAAAATTGTAGGAAAAAACCACAGGAGTATGCTTTTAAAACAGTCCGCAGGAAAGATACCAAAGATTTTCAATGCCATTCATTTTAATGCTCTTACAGACGCTCCTTTAAAAGATAATTTTGATCGGATTGCATTCAGACTGCGCTGGAATCGATGGAACGGGCAAAAGAAGGTTCAAATTGTAGTTGAAGAAATATAATTTTCATTGCAATTTTGTTTGTTTACCATTAAAATTTTCTTAAACAAAGCTGAATTTATTTTGCCACTAAGACACTAAGGCACAAATAATATATTTCATATTCTTTCTTCGTGTCTTGGTGCCTTTGTGGCGAAAATAGCTTTTTTTATTTAACACAGAAAATTAAAAAAGAAAGGTTTCATAAAATGGCAAAAGTATTTAGACCCAGTTCACGGGAAGCAAGTCTCATATCAAAAATAGAATCATCAAAGGAACATGCCCGAAGAAGAGCAATAAGCAGTGTCAGAGACTGTATTGATCCTTTGTCTAACGCAATTGCGATGAAACTTGTAGAAAACAATCTTGTTGAAACAACAAATAAAAACTCCCTTGAAGAACAGATAATAAAGTGCCTTGATAAACTGGGCCGTGCAGACGATTTTGATGTTGACTACCAGATCTCTCCACTCAG
Organism: Desulfobacterales bacterium; assembly: GCA_033791485.1. GTDB lineage: Bacteria > Desulfobacterota > Desulfobacteria > Desulfobacterales > JAUWMJ01 > JAUWMJ01. The sequence goes on from JASJGP010000014.1 coordinate 8,571, forward strand.
AAACCTGGTGCCACAGCCTCATGTTGTAAGTATTTATGTTACGGCTTTTGTTCTTGAACAGCTAATAAATCACAAAGATACTGTTGATATCTTCGGTTCTGACGAAGAAATCTATACTGTAATAAACAGACAAGTTAACAAATTCCTGCCATAATAATGCGCCCTTTTTTTCATCCCAGGCTTATTAATTCGGCTTTTGACGATCCGGGTGTCTTTATTCCGTTTCTTTTGGAAAAACGAGCCATCCTGTTTGATCTGGGTGATATCCATTCACTCTCATCAAGAGATATCCTCAAAATCAGTCATGTATTTATTACCCATACACATATTGATCATTTTTGCGGGTTTGACAGACTGCTTCGTCTCTTTCTTGGCCGGGAAAAAATTGTTTATATTTATGGGCCGGCCGGTTTTCTTAAAAATGTTGAAGGTAAACTCGCCGCATACTCATGGAATCTGGTAGATAATTTTTCCAATCAGTTCGGCATTCATTTAACAGAGGTGCATCCAAAACATCTGATTACTAACCTGTACCTGTGTCGTAATAAATTCCGCCCAGTCCGCCCTGCAAAGGTAAAGCCTTTCAGCAGCATTTTATTTGAAGAACCCGCCCTGACAATATCCTCAGTACTTCTTGATCACAGTATTCCCTGCCTTGGGTTTTCCATCGGGGAACGTTTTCATGTCAATATAAAAAAAGCCGGTTTGGATTCTCTTGGTCTTGAAACAGGCCCGTGGCTTCATGAGTTTAAGCAGGCTTTGTTCAACCACAAACCCCCTGATTCGGAATTTGACACAACTATCAAAAAAGAAATTTCAGGAAAAAAGAAATTTTATTTAGGTGATCTTGCAAAACAAATCGCTATTATAACGCCAGGCCAAAAAATAACTTATATCGCAGATGTTGTATATAATGAGTTTAATGCAGATAAAATTATCGACTTTGCAAAAGATTCGGATCATCTTTTTATAGAAGCCGCCTTTCTTGATAAGCATAAAAATATCGCTGAAACTAAAAAGCACCTCACCGCCCGCCAGGCAGGTACAATCGCAGCCATGGCAGGCGTAAAACAGTTTACCATCTTCCATTTCTCGCCACGATATATTGGTCAGGAAAACCTTCTTCACGAAGAAGCTAATGAGGCATATAAAGAAAATTTTGGGAGATAATATGACTTGCCACTCTTATAATTTTGTTATATAAAAAATTTCAAATTTCTAAGAATCTGTCTGGAGCATAGTGTATTAAATCCGTATTATTCATTGGAAACCTTTGCAAAACGGCACTTTTTTTCCGATTTCTGCGTCAGGCTTAAATTTCAATCCTCGAAATATTCAATATATTCCTCCGGTTGAAATTTTCGCCTTCCTTGAACTCGAATAAAAATTACTATTTTTCAAAGGTCTCCACTGGTGTTAAACGGAAAGGAGCGATAAGATGAAAAAAATACTGATTCTCTTTATCACAATTTTTATAACTATGATATCGACACCATGTTTTGCCGGTGCAAATTTTATTTTTGACTTAAAGCCGGGTTCAATTTTGTTTAGTCCTGATATTGATGGTTTTAGGGTCAGTCGTACTTCAGGTTCAGATACAGTTAGCGGAAGCGGATCATGGATGCCCACTTTGAAAGCAGGCATGAGAATTGACAATCCTGCCCTTAATATTGATTTAACAGGCGGTGTTGGCTTCCTTGTCAACGGTGCCTTCCATTCATACATGTATTTAGCTGATTTGGCTCTTCGTTTTAAAATCTCTAAACATGCAACAATAGGCCCCCATGTCAGTGTAATTAAATTTGACCCAAAATGGGACGGATCACTATCTGACAGTAGCGATGTCAATCTTTCCGAAGAAACAGCATTTATGCCCGGGTTGTGTTTCACTGTGGGTGGAAAGACAGCTTCTTTTTCTGCCAGTATTGACTATATAAATACCTCTTTTGACGTAACAACATATAACGGATGGGTTGCAAATGATAACTCTTTAGATATGTCAGGATTTGCCATTCAACTCGGTGTTCTCTTTAGTTTTTGAATAATCGTTATTTAATCCCTTGACCATACAACCTGGGCTTTTTGCCTGTTAAAGAATAGCACAAAGTTGCCCTTCCTTGACAATTTAAAAAAACACATTAATGTTTGATAAATTCGTAAAATATATTTTTTATCTTTTTACCAGACCATCATACTTTGTTATCAAAAACTATCATTATGCCAAAAACAGATAAAAGGAAATATCCAAGGGTAGAAACACGCAACATTGTTTCTTATGTATGCCTTGATAAAGAAGGAAATGAAATCGGGGAAGGAATGGGTGAAACTATAAATATCAGCCAGGGTGGAATCCTTCTGAAATCATCATATCCCATTGAAGCTGAATTTATTTTACTCATGTCCATCGACCTGGAAAATAATATAATGGAAATAAAAGGAAAAATCGCCCATTCAAAAAAGGATAAATCCAACAAATATGAAACCGGCATCAGCTTTCTTGGAACACACGATGAAAATATCCAAGCTATAAAGAGCTTTATAAAAATCTATCACTCACATAAAAACAAATCATAAGCGTTCACGGCTACAACAAACCTCATTCTTAACAATTTCATAACTTCCCCTGCGAAAACTCTATTTTTCTGGTTTGCATTGACATTTGCTTTGTTTTCATATAAAATACAGCATGTTTTCGTATATTCCTTGTGATTAGAACAAACCCATTAAAGGTAAAAGCTATGAAGACTATGCTTTCTTCCAAATCATCATTTTCAAAGTTTACAAATCGGTCAGGTTTCACCCTGATTGAAATGGCTGTTGTCATGGTTGTTGTGGGAATTGTAATTTCGATTATGGCCACAGTTCTGCCTTCCCTTATTCAGTCAGCTAAAATCAAAAAAGCCCGGGCTATTCTGGAAAAGGTGGACTACGCCCTGCAGGGCTATAGCATTGCCAATCATCGCCTTCCATTTGCAGACAGCGACGCGAATGGTACTGAAGACACAGGTGTGTTTGTTGGAGATCTCCCTTACCTCACCCTGGGCCTTTCGTCCAATACCGACCCCTGGGGTAACACCATAAAGTACGGCGTTTATGGGGAAGCCGGCGGTTTAAATAATTTGACTGCCATTTTTGCCGATGAAGATGCCTTTTGTGCCGCTATAAGTAACGCCAGTACAGCCGCGTTTACAACTAGCATTGTT
>JASJGP010000015.1:0-4318 GCA_033791485.1 Desulfobacterales bacterium
GGCAATGGAATCGGGTTCCATACCATCTGAAGGACGCAGGACCCTGTTGTAAGGTCCATGGGGTGCCAAAAGCCTTTCCATTTGTAAAGAATCAATTACATTGGGTATGTTTCCGTTGCCGAATTGAAAATTATCTCGCACGGCAAGCAAGTCAAATCCGGTTGTAATAATGGCTGTTTTAGCAGCAATTATAAATTCTTCAGGCGTTTGAAAATAATCAATGGCATTGGTGGGACAGGCTTTTTCACATTGCCCGCACAGCATACAGTGTTCTACATCCAATACCGGCAGTTGTGGTATGGCATTGGAAAAGGGGATGGAGATTGCTTTTGTTGCGCTCAAGCCGCCTTGTTCCATGTCAGGTATATGTACAGGGCAAATATACTCGCATTGTCTGCACCCAATACATTTAACCGGGTCAACATACCTTGGATTTTGAATGACCCGGGCTTTAACGCCAGGATTTTCCCTGGTCTCCTCATGGTCTAATGACATCAGGCTGCAATAGGTAAACAACGTGATGTTTTCATGGTGTGCAGCAGCTGACATTTTAGGCGTGGTAATACAGCTTGCGCAGTCAAGCGTGGGAAAAACTTTTGAAAGGCGGATCATTTTACCGCCGATAGACGCATCCTTTTCCACAACAGCAACTGTATACCCTTGGTCACCAAGGTCTAATGCTGTCTGCAATCCTGCAATCCCGCCACCCACAACAAGCGTGTCAAAATGTTTTATATTTTTGGGGACCATGCATCCTCCTGAAAAAACTGTTTTTTTTGGGGTTCACTGCCAAAAAAAATGGCAGTGAACCCTCGTGTTTGTCTAATGGCAAAAATATTAAACTTCTGCCTCAAATTGAGGAGGGCCAATCTCGCGCACCAACTGATCCATCTGGTTCACCTCTTTTAAAAAGGCCCGGTTGCAAACAGTACAGATCGCTGTCAGGCGAAGGCGTTTCAGATCAATCTTCATGGCCTTCATTTTTTGATAAACACTATCCAGCCGTTTTGCCAAAGCTTTATAAGCGCCTTCATAGGGGCATTCTTCACCACAGGACATGACAATGATGCCACTTATCCCTTTTCTAAAACAGTCAATATAAAAAGACTCAGGAAAAAGAACCGGTGCCCTTACCCGTAAAATATAAGTGTTTGCAGGGTAGGTTGAATGGGCCTGGCCCACTGAATCTGCTCCGGGATAGGCACAGGTTTCCGTGGCAAGGATTAAAATTTTGTTCTTTTCTTTTTTTACCTGGGGTGACATCAATCACCTGCCTATTTGTTTCGAGTTATAAAATGCCTGTCATAGCCGTCAGCTTCAAGAAAGCCAAGATATCCATGGCCGACTTTTCCGGCCCAGGCCGGGATATCAGTTCTGGTTCCACTGTCATTGGACAGAATTTCCAGAATCTGGCCGACCGGTACTTTACCAATCCCTTTTTTAGCTTCAAGAAGGGGACCCGGGCATGCACTGCCTCTTGAGTCAACCTGATCTGCTGCTACTATCGAATTAAGATCCGTCATTTTTTTTCTCCTTTGTTAAGTGTTTTTGGGTGGTACCTGTTCCTAGGGTTCAGATGCAATGATTGTCTTTTATAAATTACTTAGAGCAAACTTGGTGCCAAAATAGAAAAAAATGGAACCAGCACCCCTGTAAATTATTCAGGATTGCTTGTCATATAAGGCGTTCCCGGTTTTCATTCCCAAAATTCACAGCCCGAAAAATTAAAAGAAGAACGTTACCAAAACGGCCCGGTAACGTTCCAATCAGGCACTTACTGAAAGATATAGTTGCTTTGACGTGTTGTTGAAGAGACCATTCCCGATCTTTGGGGCGAAAAATGGAATGAGCATCTTGAAAAAGAGGCTGTTGCGGATACGCTGGGAATCTAATGCTGAGCATATGTGAAGTGCAGGAAGAAACGATGGGGTCCTGTACTTCACTGCATATTTTTAATACGCCACCAGGGCTTCACCAGGATATCCCTGAACTTGAAGCGCAGCTCATAAGGTTTTAAAAACCAAAGAAAGTTGAACCTATCGATGCAACAACCGGTTAATATGCCGTTTGGTATTCCGCATCATATGGACATGACCTTTTTGAGGTCTATGCCGTATTTTTTCATTCGGTTCCAGACAGTGACCCGGTTGATATTAAGAATTTTTGCAGCCTTTGTCTGGTTGCCGTTCGTCTGTTTGAGCGCATTGATTAATTGTGATTTTTCATCTTGCTGAATTTCATCTGCACCTAATTGAAGCACAAAGGATGGGGGTGCCTTTTGTGTTGTATCCATTTTTTTAGGTAAATGCGCTGTCTGGATAATCGGGCCGTCCGTTGTAACAAAAGAATATTCCATTGCATTTTTGAGTTCCCTGATATTGCCCGGCCAGTGGTAATCCATAACCGCTTCCATGGCATCACGGGTCAAGCCCTTAATTGTTTTACCAGTTTTCATATTCAGACGGCCAATAAATGAACTGACTAAAACAGGGATATCTTCTTTCCTGTCTCTCAGGGACGGCAGGTGTATGGGAATCACATTAATCCTGTAAAGCAAATCCTGTCTGAATTCATTTTTATCTATCAATTCTTCAAGGTCTCTGTTTGTGGCGGTAATGATCCGCACGTCAACTTTGATGGGTGAAATATCCCCCACTCTTTCAAACTGGCCGGACTCCAGAACCCGCAATAGCTTGGTTTGAATAGACAAGGGGATATCAGCGATTTCATCCAGGAAAAAATCACCATGATTGGCCGCTTCAAATCTACCGATACGGTTGCTGTAAGCGCCGGTAAAAGCACCTTTGGCATGGCCGAATAATTCACTTTCAAGGACGGCTTCATTCAATGCCGCACAATTGAGCTGAATAAACGGACCCTGCTTTCTTGCGCCACACAGATGGATGGCGTTTGCCACCAGTTCTTTGCCGGTACCGCTTTCACCCAATATAATCACCGGAGCAGCACTTTCAGAGGCTTTTCGGATCATATCAAACACCGTTTGAATTTCAGGGGATTTTCCCACCATGCCCAAAAAATCATCTTCCCTGTCATACTGCCTGGAAAGGCGATGAACCTTTTCATCCAGCTCGATAAGTTCGGAGATATCGGTCAAGGTTTCTACAACACCAAGGGTTGTCTGGTTTTCATCCCGCAAAATGGATGCATTTTTTAATACCGGCAAAAAACTTCCATCCTTGCACCTGACATGGCACCGGCATTTTTTCATATCCTGCTGGCCGTCTTCAAATAATTTGCACCATACAGATTGATTGCTGGTCTGCAGGGTTAGTTCGCAGGCATCACAACCCAATATATCGCAGGACATGCCGATGGCCTGTTCTGCCGAATATCCGGTAAGCGTTTCAAACGCTTTGTTTACCATTAAAATGGACCCTTCCGGGCCGATAAACATGAGCCCATCATTTATGGTGTTAACAATTTTCTTCCAGAATATGTTTATGTCATGGTCATCCATTTGCCGCCTCCATTAACAATTATCTATATGTTTAAACGATTGTTTAAACAGCCACAACGATTAAACACTTATTAAATACAAATTATAAAACAAATAGTCAATCCATGATTTACTTACAATTAATTGCTTCATGAAAACAAACACTTATATATTTCATACGGTTGTTGCCGTCATCGGCATGTCTGTTGCAAACCTTGTCTGTCATGGGTTTATATTTTAACTTAGGGAGCCTTTAATGATATCAAAAATCGCATTGGATCTTAGAGGAGTGATTTCACCGCTTAACCTGCTCAAATGTAAAAGCCGCCTTAAATCAATGAAAAAAGGCCAGATTTTGGAAGTCCAGGTGACAGATATGGATGTGGTACAGGATTTGATAATGATTGTGAATCGTTCCAGTGATGAAGTGGTTTATAAAAATAATAAGGCTGACTGCACCTGTCTTGGGATCAAGAGAGGATCAAGAATTTATAATAAATAAAAGGGGTAAAGATGGAGGAAAAATGCAACTGAGTAGACGCAATTTTTTTAAATTTATGGGTGCAGCAGGGGCATCTGTTGCGGCACGGCCCTCTTCTGCCACTGCATGGGAGTCAAAGGCACCGCCGGATCCTTATGGATGCCTGGTGGACCTAACCCGCTGCGTTGGCTGCCGCAAGTGCGAAGAGGCCTGCGCCGAGGTAAATGGCCTGCCCACACCGGAACGGGTTAATTGTCAATGTACTATTTTTGACAAGAAAAGAAGGCCGGATCACAAGGCATATACCGTGGTAAACCGGTATTTTACAGGCAAATTGGATGGTTTTGATAAACCGCTGCCTACCTATGCCAAGGTTCAGT
>JASJGP010000016.1:0-3279 GCA_033791485.1 Desulfobacterales bacterium
AAAGACGAAATCCATTGGATTTATAAATCTTTGCCAGGTTCTTGAAAGACATAGCCGATACCCCTGATGGTTCTGATAAACTTTTTTTCATAACCTTTTTCGATCTTGTTTCTAAGTCGACACATCAAAACATCGACGACATTGGTCTGGGGATCGAACTGAAACTCCCAAATATGCTCCAAAATCATGGTTTTGGTAATGGTTCTTTCGGCGTTTCGCAGCAATAGAACCAACAGGGCAAACTCACGAGGTTGCAGTTCGATTCTCTGTCCGGCTCGTAAAACTTCACGCTTGATCAGATCAATTGATATATCGCCATAGGATAGGGATGAACCCTCTTCACCTATGCTTGATCTGCGGATCAGAGCCTGCACCCTCACCAGAAGTTCGGAAAATGCAAATGGCTTGACCAGGTAGTCATCAGCTCCTGTTTCAATCCCTTTAATGCGGTCTCCCAGCGACCGCTTCGCGCTGAGAACTAACACGGGAGTGTTGATGGCTTGTTTTCGGAGCTCTTCGAGGACTATCAGGCCGTCCATCCCGGGCAGCATGATATCGATAACGGCGGCGTCATAATTCGTATTCAGCGCCAATTGCAGGCCTTCTTCGCCGTCAGATGCATGATCAACCGCAAAGCCCTCTTGCCTGAATCCCCCCAAGATAAAGGAGGCTATTTTTGAATCGTCTTCTATCAATAGTAATCGCATTTTAAGCTCCTGTTTTCGATTCCCCGACCCGAAAAGCCTATGATATAGGCGGCAAAACCTTGAGCCTGTTAAGTTTCGGAACAGCTGACTGTGATTTGAGATGTCTATATGCAGACCGTTTCGATCCGTCTATTTTTTAAAGGAAAATTGTCAGGATATCAATTTATTTTCTCAAAATGTCAAAAATGTAATGCATCTGCAAGATGCGTGTAAGGTTCGTTCCTTACAGGTGAGAGCAAATAGAAAAAAGAGTAAAAGAATGTACCTGTCAGGACTAAGCCCGGATTTCTCACCTAAAGAGCCGAAATCGGTCGTTCAAAGTGGTATAACATTAAAAATCGGACTTAAACATTACTTTTTTTATCTCTTCTCAGCCCTTTTTTATACAATGCCTTGATTTTTCTGAGACTTTATATATAACTATCTGTAAATATAATGATTGGCTATATCAATATCTTGATATTTTTAAAAATAAACGTTAATCATTAATTACTGAAACTAAAAAACAGGCAAGCAGGCTGGGAAATTTATGAATCTTTTTTTTATATCAATACTGGTAATCGTTTTTGGGGGAGTTTTTGCACTTATTTTCCGGAATCAATTCACACTGAGTAAGATAATCGGTGTATTTATGATTAGTGCCGGATGTTTCCTCGGATTGATCGATGCCTTTTTAAAACTGTTCAATCCCGGATTGTATTCGTTTTCCTTTAATTATCTGAATACACTGTCCCTTTCGTTTAAAATAGATAACCTGTCGGCTTTTTTCCTGGTCGCAATTTTCGCTGTTTCTCTCCTTGCCGCTATTTTCAGCTTTCATTACATGAACAAAAAGGAAGATGCCCTGCGAACAGCGGTCAATTACCTGTTTTTCAGTTTGCTGATCGCTTCCATGGCACTGGTTGTAACTGCGGAAAATATAATTGCATTCATGCTTTCCTGGGAAATCATGTCTTTGTCATCCTTTTTCCTTGTCATATACGATTACCAGTCACCGGAAAATAAAAAGGCGGGGTATCTCTATTTTGTTTTTTCCCATGTGGGAGCCATGTTTATTTTTGCGGCCTTTGGAATACTATATGGCTATACCGGCAGTTTTGAGTTTACTCCTGCTGCGACTCTTCCTGATGGAGCAAAAATTCTGGTTTTTATTCTCTGTTTTGTCGGATTTGGCTCAAAAGCAGGTGTATTTCCGTTTCATGTCTGGCTGCCGCACGCGCATCCGGCAGCCCCAAGTCATATTTCTGCGGTCATGTCCGGTGTAATGATTAAAACCGGTATTTACGGTATTCTGAGGCTTTATGGCCTGCTTGACCTGCACACACCGCTATTCGGTGAAATCGTAGTGATTGCCGGGATGGTTTCCGGTATACTGGGTGTTGTTTATGCCCTGGGTCAACATGATCTGAAACGGCTCCTGGCTTATCATAGTGTTGAAAATATCGGGATCATTCTGATCGGTATCGGGCTTGGTATGATCGGTGTATCAGCCGGTAACCCGATGATGGCTGTACTTGGGTTCGCAGGCGGCCTGCTCCATGTGCTGAATCATTCGATTTTCAAATCACTTCTGTTTATGGGGGCTGGAATCGTAATTCAAAAAACAGGAACCCGCTCCATAGACGCTTTGGGTGGGCTTTTAAAAAATATGAAAATTACCGGTGTTACTTTTCTTATCGGATCCCTGGCGATTTCCGGACTTCCGCCCTTTAATGGGTTTGTAAGTGAATTTCTTATATATTTGGGTGGATTTAAAGGTGTGACATTAGATAAAACATCTTTTGTGCTGAGTCTTCTTTCCATTATCACTCTCGCTGTTATCGGCGGACTGGCCCTGGCATGTTTCACTAAAGTGGTGGGAGTGGTTTTTCAAGGTGAACCGCGAAGCCGTGCAGCAGAAAATGTGGATGAGAAAGGACTGACAATGCTGGTTCCCATGCTGATCCTTGCGGGAACATGCGTGGTGATCGGTGTATTTCCAGGGCTTTTTTTCAAAATGGCGTTAAAGGGTATTTCTTCCCTTGGAATAGGCTACGGTATTCCGTTTGAACCATTTTTACGGATAACTGAAAACATTACCCTGGCTGCAGCGGTTTTCTTTGTTGCTTTTCTTATGATCCTGGCACTTCGTATGCTTCTATACCGGAACAAGTCTCTGCGCCGGTCCGGAACCTGGGGCTGTGGTTTTACCCAACCGACGGTTAAAATGCAGTATACGGGTTCTTCCTATGCGGCGTTTATTCTGGAGTTTTTCAAGCCTGTTGCCCCGCTTAGCGAAAATCATCCCGCGATACAGGGTCGCTTCCCGGGCAAGACCCATTACCATAGCCATGTTAATGATATTGCGGAGCTTCATATGGGAAATGTTGTCATACGTCCGATCCTGTGGATGTTCGATAGACTAAGATGGATACAGCATGGGGACATTCACCTGTATATCGGTTATATCCTCCTGGCTGTTGTGATATTGCTGTTTTTTATATAGATGAGGCAGTTTAAAAACTGAGAAGAGTTTATGATAAAATCCATTATTTTGTGGGCACTCGCGATACTTTTGGCACCGTTTTTTTCC
>JASJGP010000017.1:0-2817 GCA_033791485.1 Desulfobacterales bacterium
CGATACTGAGTGTGACAGACACATCCAGGCCATTGATCTGGGCAAGCGAGATGGAATCATTTGACAGAACCTTTGGGCAAGCACCTGTGATTCATGAATATTGGCCTCGTAGGCCAGGACAATGAATTCGTCACCGCCGTATCGGCACAGGAGATCCCCGCTGCGCGAGTAAGTCTTCAGACACCGGGCGGTTTCCTTTAATACCTGGTCTCCGTAGGAGTGTCCCTTGGTATCGTTAATGGCTTTAAAATTATCAAGATCAATGAGGATAAGAGAAAAATTCAACTGGCCGCGTTTTGCGCGTGAAAATTCTCTGCCGGCCAGTTCAAAGAAGCTCCGACGGTTAGCCAATTCCGTCAGGGGGTCGGTGGCCGCTATTTTCTTAAGCTGTTCATTGACAACCGATAATCGGGCTTCAGACTTTTTTAGGGCGGTAATATCATAAAGGAGGATGATTCTTCCGATTTCTCTACCGACCGCATCGGCCATAGACGTTAGCTGAATCTCAAAAACGCCGCCTCCCAGGGTAACCTCATCGGTATGATCCATTGTATCAAAAAAGGTATCCGATAAATGAAAGTGCCTGAGTATGGTTTCCGTGACCGGATGGCCGATCACCTCTTTTTGCTTTAGTTCCGTCATTTTCTCGGCCGCAGGATTCATATCAAGAACAACGCCGCGATTATCGATAACGATAACCCCGGAGTTTACATGCTCGAATACCAACTCATGGGCCACTGGGACAAGATCCATGAACCGGTAACGTCTGAGGTTCAACCCCACCAGCAGGCCACTGATGACAAAGGCGGGAGCTGAGGGGTCAAAAGGGTCAATAAAATTATTACCCGTGATATACAGAAAGTTGGACACCAGCGGCATCAATCCGGCGACAATCAGCAAGTATATCTGACCGTGGAAATGCTGGGGAAATCTTAGAACAGACTGGACCAGAAGCACCCCGCTTCCAAAAATTGCACAATAGGCAAAAACCGACCAAACCTTAAAAATCGGCCCGTAGGTCATTGACAGCCCCACGTGGCCGTCAATCATTACGGTTTCAACAGACCTGTAAAAAAAAGGATGCATATGCAGGGTCATAACAGAAACAAAGGTGATAATTGGCACAATCGAAAGAATGGTTTTTACCCTTGTGGTAAGCAGGCGATCGTTATTGCTAAAAATAACGATAAAAAAAGACCAGAACACGGCCGTTCCGATGACGCCAACATAGGAAAACCGTATCATAAAAAGCTTTTGAGGCAGATCGACCATCACCGTTTCCAGACCGTCACCCGCAGACCAGATGGCGCAAAACAGCATCACCACCCCCCAGACCCGTGATCCCTTGACAGCAGGCATTTTTCGGCTTAAATACGCCATATACAGGGCGATGGCACATGAGAAAAAGTAAATGATGATAATGGGGTGGAATTGTATATTCATTTAATATTATCCAACATATCGGTTATCGCCAACAACAAAAAAAACGATTCTAGAACAGGGACTTTTATTTTGTCAAGAGAATAGATTGAAAACAAGAATTGTCCGTTCAGTGGGATTACCGAATTTATTCATTTAAGGCATCATGGAAAACTCATGTCCTCAAAATAAAGGATTTTAATGGCCAGGATCATGTGTATGAGTGGATGAATAATGTCCCTTTAAACGACACAAAGAATGCTGATAGTGTCAACTCTTTTGAGTACAGCATGTTCAAAGGGGAAAATCGCCATAAAAAATCAAATTTTAATGGACATGGTCTAAATTCTATTCAGCGCATTAACATAATACCAAAAATACGATCCTCTTCAATAAACAATGTTCAGCGAGAATTGCTGAAAAATCTATCTTCCTCTTGACAAAAGGCAAAAAAGCATTTACGTATCCTTCCTTTGAAATGATTTCACTGGAGATAACATAATGGGAAAATACTTGATAATTGCTAACAGTGGCCCAGAAGACGCAAATAGGGCTACGGTTCCTTTCCTGACTGCCAAGGCATTGGTGGAGAAAGGACACGAAGTTTCTATTTGGCTTTATAACAATGCGGTCTATCTTCTGCCTGAGGGAGTCCCTATAAACATACAGGCACCTGGTCTACCTAACCTTGAAGACTTATTGCTTTTCTTGACAATGACAAAAAATATTCCCATCTACATCGGAGTGTCTTGTGCCATAGGAAGGGGGCTTGTTAGCGAAGAACATGAAATAATATGTAGTTTTACTTGTGGCGAGCTTGGCAACCCTTCACAATTAGCTGATCTCATTGTTGAGGCTGATAATGTCATCGGCTTTTAAAAAAAATTTCCGCAGAATTCACAGATAACAAACGGAAGTGCAATTATAAAAATCGCAGTTTCATCGACCGGACAGACACTCGACGATTCCGTGGAGGCGCGTTTTGGAATTTACATTCTTTCAAGATCAAATAAACAACATTTTTCTTATCTAACCAACTGTTTTTTATATAAATTATTGAAAAATCATTGTTTTATTGATACCATCTTTTCATTCACTCGGAGGATACATCGGGCAATAAACACCTATAGCAAATGAAATGAGGTCACGGGCGTCAGGACTTTTTCTGGATAAATCTGATCTGAATTGGGAGGCATGGAATTATAGACCCAGTCTATATCGATCTGGCCCATTTTTATGCCGCATATTCGTTTATACCCTGCAAATTTCCCCCGGACAAGAACAGACTCAAGGGTGGTCTTTAAACAGAATACGGTTAGGTCCATATTTGCTGTGATCTTCTGCCGGTGACTCCCCAAGGCTTTGGCATAAAAAACAATGCGCCTGGAATCAAGGGTC
>JASJGP010000018.1:0-6405 GCA_033791485.1 Desulfobacterales bacterium
TAAAAACAACTCTGTTGCCATTCTGGCAGACGGCGGGGGCCACGCCACCATCGCTGCCGATCTGCTGACAGATTTAGGTGTTAAGATCCCCACCTTGAGTGAAAAGACTCAAGCCAGATTAAGAGAGATTCTTCCTGAGGCCGCTTCTGTTCCAAATCCCGTGGATGTTGCCGGCGGAACCGACGCAAACCCGGCTATCTTTGCTGACTGTGCTAAAATAATCTTAAAAGATCCTGCGGTCGGCGGTCTTATCATTGTGGGACTTTTCGGCGGGTATGGCATACGCTTTGCTGAAAGCCTCTCATTTTTAGAAGAAGATGCGGCTCACATGATGGGCAAAATGATAAAACAATATAAAAAACCGATCATCCTTCACAGCCTTTTCAGCGCGGCAAAACCCCACTCCCTGGATCTTCTTCGATACTACGGTATTCCGGTGTACGACTCAATCGATATCGCATGCAAATGCATGGGCGTGCTGGCCCAGTATGGGAATTATCTTGCCACTTATCACATAAGGGTAAATTTTGTTATGAACTGGGGGGCAAAAACAAAGCCTGAAGGCAAAGAAATCATTCAAAAAGCCAGAAAGGAAAACCGTAGATTTTTGCTCGAATATGAAGCAAAACAGCTTTTAAAAATGCACGGCGCGCCGGTTTCCAATGACGTTCTGGCAGAAAGAGCAGGTGAGGCGGTCAAGATTGCCAAAAAAATGGCTTCTCCGGTTGCACTTAAAATCGTTTCAGCGGATATTCTCCATAAAAGCGATGCCGGGGGAGTCAAGATTAATCTTTCCGGGGAAAAGGAAATTAGAAACGCATTTAAAGAAATATTAGAAAACGCAAAAAGATTCGACCCCAATGCCCGCATAAAAGGTATCCTTGTTTCTCCCATGGCCGAAAAAGGCCTGGAAGTCATCATCGGGACAAAAACCGACGACCAGTTTGGCCCGGTCATCATGTACGGTCTGGGTGGGGTCATGGTGGAAATCCTTAAAGATGTATCTTTCCGCGTACTTCCCATCTCACCCACAGCCGCCAAAAAGATGATAGAAAATACAAAATCATTTCCCATACTCGACGGAGTCCGGGGCGGGCCTGCAAGTGATAAACAGGCGCTTAGAAAACTACTCCTTCTTTGTTCCAAAATAATCGAAGCCTATCCGGAGATAGAAGAAATGGATTTAAATCCGGTGATTGTCCATGAAAAGGGTCTGAGTATCGTAGATGCAAGGATCATACTTAAGGAATAGGTGTCAGGGGTTCAAGGGGTCAAGGGGCCAAGGGAAAAGACTATGAACGCTGAATATTGAACGTCCAACGTTGAATTTTGAATAAGGTATTCTGACAATTTATAAACTGACGGAGCAAAGCGATTTCATTATTCGATGTTCAGCGTTCAATGTTCGATGTTCGACGTTCAAAAAACGTTTTACCCGACCGTTTAATATTCTCTTTCTTCCCTCTTAAACCTCGCACTGAACAACTTTTTAATATCTATTATGATCAGATAAAGAGCCGGTACATAAAGCAGGGTCAGCAGGGTGGCGAACAGCAGGCCGAAGCTGATACTGATAGCCATGGGAATGAGAAATTGAGCCTGGAAACTTCGCTCAAGAAGAAGCGGAAAAAGCCCTGCGATGGTGGTGATTGATGTCAGCATGACCGGCCTGAATCTAACCTTGCCTGATTCAATAACCGCTGTTTCGATTTCCATGCCGTTTCGACCTGCCCTGTTTATAAAATCGATTAAAATCAGGGAATCATTGACGACAATGCCCGAAAGGGCCACAATACCGAAAAGGCTTATCATGGTGAGCTGCATTCCCATAATGAGATGACCGAAAATCGCCCCTATCAGGCCGAATGGAATTGCCATCATGATAATAACCGGCTGAATATAGGAACGAAACTGGCTGGCAAGTAAAAGAAAGATAACCATGAGCGCCAGCATAAATCCCTTTTTTAAGCTATCCAGCGATTCCCGGGTTCTTTTCTCCTGACCTTCCAGATCGTATTTCAGACCCGGGTAACGTTCCACCAGGCCTGGAAGAAAATCCTTATTAAGCTCGGATACAATCTTGCTCGCGTTAGCGCTGGCTTCATCAATGTCTGATATGACGGTAATGACACGTTTCCTGTTTGTCCTGTTAATCACGGCATAAGCCATGCCGTCGGTTATTGCGGCAACTTCTTCAATGGGAATTTCCATCCCGTCCGCTGTTCGAATTCGAATCTCTTCTATCCCTGATAAGCTCTGCCGGTCTTTCTCTGCATACCTTACCATTACTTTTATATCGTCCCTGCCCCTTTGAATTCGAAGAGCCTCTTCACCGTAAAATGCCTGGCGGAGCTGCCTTGCAATGTCACCCATGGTTATGCCTAAAGACCTGGCGCCTTGTTTTACACGAACTTTTTTTTCTTCCTTTCCCGGTTTGAAATTATCGGCAATGTCAAGGGTTCCGGGATACGTTTTAATCTCTGCTTTCAACTCGTCTGCAGCCAGTCTGAGCTGTGTAAAGTCTCTCCCTGCAAGCTGGATTTCTATGGGGTTTCCTGCAGGTCCCCCTTCGATGGTTGAAAATGTAAGCGTTTCAATGCCGGGCACCTCTCCGACCTGGCCGCGCCATTTGTTTAAAATTGTATTTACCGAAAGAGACGGGCGCTTTTCCGAGCTGGCAAGTTCTATCCAGACTTCTCCGACATGGCCGCCAAGTTCCATCGGTTTCCAGTCTCTCCTTGGAACGATGCCCACAAGCGAAAATGTATTGACTACTAGCTTGCCGTTTTTTTTAGATATCTCACTAAAAACCTTATTCAGTTCAAATGCTTTTTTTTCAAGGTGTTCAATCGTCTTTTCAGTAACGTTATACGGCGTCCCCAGGGGATATCCGACTTCTGCTATGATCCAGTCGCTTTCCCCTTTTGGCATAAATACAAAGGGGACATACCCTCCCTTAACAATGCCAAGACTTATGATTAAAACACCGACACCGATGGAAAAAGTAAAATACCTGTTTTTAACAACGTACTCTATGGCCGGCTCATAGTACTTCTCAATAACATGGTTTAGTCCTCGCTCAACTTTCCCTCTCACCCGTTCGTGCCAGGCAGTAAATTTACTTTTATCCGACTGGGACCTGGTCAGTGCCTGGTTTAAATGTGCGGGAAGTATGATAAGCGCCTCGCCAAGAGAAACAATTAGAATTGCAATGACTGCCAGGGGCATCACTGCCAGGAATTTACCCATAATACCTGCAATAAACATCAGGGGAGTAAATGCAACAACAGTCGTCGTTACAGCCATAACAACCGGTCCGCCTACTTCCTTAAGACCGTCAACTACAGCCACAGAAGGTTGTTTCCCCTCCCTGTGATGCCTATAGATGTTTTCCCCGACTATAATGGCATCATCAACAAGTATTCCAAGGGTCATGATAAAAGCAAAAAGAGATATCATGTTGATGGTTTCACCCAAAGAATCGAGCACTATAAAAGCGCCCATAAAAGAGATGGGTATCCCGACAGCAACCCAGAAGGCCAGGCGAAGGTTTAAAAACAGAGCCAGGATAATAAAAACCAGTGTAATTCCCTGGATACCGTTTCTAAGCAAAAGATCAATTCTGTCTTGAACCATTACGGAAAGATCCAGCCATATGGCCAGATTGATTCCATCAGGCTGTTTTTCTTTTTGCCTTTTAACATACTCCCTGACAGTTTTGGCAATTTCAATAACATCTTCCTGGCTTGTTCGGTTCACCTGGACAAGTGAGGCAGACTTGCTGTTGAATCTTGTTTTTATATCCACATCTTCAAAACCGTCGATGATTTTTGCAACCTGCCCAAGGCGCACAACTGTTCCATCCGGTTGTGTAATAAGGGGAAGCTTTTCAAATTCACGACCCGTATAAAGCTGGCCTTTTGACCTTACCAGTATTTCCCCCTGACTTGTTTTAATAGCACCGCCCGGAAGATCAATACTGCCGGATTTTATAGCCCTGACAACATGATCAAATGAAATGGCGTATCTGGAGAGATTCTCTTCCGACACCTCAACAGATATCTCATATTCCCTGACACCGATTAAATCCACCAGAGAGATAGGCTTCGTATCGATAAGATCGTCCCTGATTTTTTCAGCCACTTCACGCAGGAGCCTTTCGGAAACATCTCCATATATTGCTACGGAAACGGTTGGGTCACGCTTGACTATTTCGGTAACAATCGGTTTTTCAGCTTCTACAGGAAATGTATCAATGCGATCTACTTCTTTCTTTATATCGTCCAGTGCACTCTTTGAGTCAGCGCTCGATTCAAGTTCAACTGTAACTGAACCTGAACCTTCACGGGCTTCCGAAATGATTTGTGATACCCCTTCAATCCCTTTTATCTTTTCTTCGATCTTGACACATATTCCTTCTTCTATCTCTTCAGGACTTGCCCCGGGATAAGGCACGGTCACATTGATAAAGTCTAAAGCAAACTGGGGAAACAGTTCCCTGCGCATATTCGATACCGTAATCGCCCCTGCAACAATGATAAAAATCATGACAAGGTTAACGGTAACGCGATTATTTATTGACCATTTTCCTAAGGATTTCATCTGTCTTACTTAATTTAGAGTTTTGTACTCTTATAAAATAAATTTAAAACCAATCACGAAAACACGAAGGCAAGGCAAAAAATATTTGAACGTCCAACGTCGAATTTTGAATAAGGTATTCTACAAATTTATATAACTGGCGGAGCGGAGCGATTTCATTATTCGATGTTCAGCGTTCGATGTTCGACGTTCAAAAAACTGATATGCTACCTTTTTATTTTTTACTGTTTTAGCCTTACCAGCATCCCATCCGATGCACCGGATAAAGGTGTTGTAATAACAAGGTCACCGGTTTTAAGCCCCTTATCAATAAATACGGTTTCCTTAAAACTGCGCATGATGCTGACAGGTTGTATTTTTAATTTATTATCCTTAACTATGTACACGACATCACCTGTGTGAACCACATGGCGGGGAAGTAAAAATGTCTTATCAACCTTTCTTCCCTTTATGATTACGGTCACAAATGTACCGGGTCTTAAATAAACCGACCCCATGCTTCGGTTACCCGGATTTTTACCTGCTTTTTTATCCTCATCGACTTCCACAATGACCGGGAGTGTTCGCGTCCTTTGGTCCATCTGTGCTTTTATCCTGGCAACGTGTCCTTTCCAGAAAAGGGAACTGTCCTCACTTCCAAGTATTATCTTTACTTCGGGCATCGATTCCGTTGACATATCAGGCGGAAACCATTTCAGATCTTTTACCGGTATACGAACCTCAATATCAAGCGCCCTGTCACGGTAAATACTACCCAGATATTGCCCTGCGTTAACATGCTGGCCTTCTTCAATGCCCTTTTCCAAGACCCAGCTGTCGGTAGGTGTCACAATGGTTGACCGTTCCAGATCCAACTTTGCCTGTTTTAGCGAAACCTTTGCCATATCACGCTGCGCGTCATACTGATCTTTCAGCGGGCCTGTCAGTGCCATTTGATTTTCAAGCCCTTGGAGACGTTCCAGGCTTGAAAGGTATCTTTGCTCAGCCTTATCGACTGTAGTTTGAGCAATTACATTTTTACTGATAAGTTTTTTCAGTCGATTAAACTCATTTTGTGCAAGTAAAGCATCTGACTTTGCAATCTTGATGCTGGCCTTAAGATTATTTACTTCCTGTTCAAGTCTCATCAGCTCAGCTTTCGCCTGGCTGACCTGAACCCTTCGCCTTTCAACTTCGAGCCGGTAGGTTCTGGGGTCAATTTTAATCAATGCCGTTCCTTTTTTAACAAAATTCCCTTCCTTAAAGGATGAATCGATTTTAACGATTCTGCCTCGAACTTCTGCCACGAGCTTTAAGGCTTCCCGTGCTTTAACGGTTCCGTACGCCTCAATGGTCATATTTATATTTTCAGCCTTTACAGTCATCGTTTCGACAAGGCGGCCTTTTTCAACAGTGACCTGTCGCTGCGCTTTGGGTCTTAATATAAACAGCAAGCCGGCAATAATGAAAGCCGCAGTGATAACGATGACAACCCGAAGGGACTTGAATAAAAAACCCTTTTTCATTTTCTACAACTCTCCTCTTCCGGATAAACCGGGAAAGAATTAAAATCAGGCACTTCATTTAACCTATTTTACTTCCATAAACAATTAGTTTTTTAAGAAAAAAAACAGCAGCCTTCATAATGACCATAAAAAAATAGCCGGCTGTCAATTTTTATCAAAGATCAGCCGGCTATTAAATCGAAATATTTTAAGCTTCGAATTCGTTATCCTTCTTTTATCTTAGCTGTAAGCTCAGGAACAAATTCAAGCATATCTTCCACAACACCGACTTCCGCCACCTGGAAAATAGGTGCCTTGG
>JASJGP010000019.1:0-5295 GCA_033791485.1 Desulfobacterales bacterium
AGAAGTACAACATTATCAAGATCATTGAGGCCAGGTGTAAGTTCCGGTTCATTCTCATAAACATCAAGGCCCGCTCCTTTTATCATTTTATTTTTTAGAGCCTTGACAAGATCCGACTCATTTACAACCGGCCCACGGGAAGTATTTATTAAAAATGATGAAGATTTCATCAGCTTCAGCTCATTTTCCCCTATAAGATGACGGGTTTCAGGTAAAAGCGGTACATGGAGGGAAACAAAATCCGATTCTTTCAACAGGGTTTCAAAATTGACATATTCAATATTAAGAGCCTTTTCTTCTGACTTTCCCAGTCGTTTACGTTTGGTATAAATCAATTTCATATCGAAGCCGGAAGCCCTTTTTGCAACAGCCCTTCCGATGCGCCCCATTCCCACAATTCCCAAAGTCTTTCCTGTAACTTCATGACCCAGAAACAGCAAAGGAGCCCAGTATTTGAATTTTCCCGCTCTTGTATGTTTATCACCCTCAACCACTCTTCTGCCGGATGCCAGTATGAGAGCAAATGTCAGGTCTGCTGTGGCATCTGTCAAAATACCTGGTGTATTTGTAACCAGAATGCCCCTTTCAGTTGCTGCCTGAACATCGATATTATCAAAACCAACCGCCAAATTAGCTATTATTTTAAGATTCGGGGCCTTATCTAATAACTCCCTGTCAATACTGTCCGTAATCATGCACAAAATGCCGTCTTTGTCGGTTATACTTAAGATAATCCTTTCTCTGTCCATCGGCCTGTCTTGGAGGTTGAATTCAACATTATGTTCTTTTTTTATTAACGCTAAAACGTCGTCAGGAAGTCGCCCTGTTACAAGTACGTTCATAATATTTCCTTGTCTGCATTGCTTTGATGATAATAATTGCGAAATACCATAAGCGTTCACGAAACGTTGAAATTAGAAAATAGAAATTGGAAATTTGGCCTTTTACCGAATTTCTACTTTCTAATTTCAAGTTTTAAGCCGTGAACGGCTATGAAATACCTTATTTTTACCGGTTGCAATTTGAATGATGGGCTACCAAATAATTTCAATTCGCATCGATCGACAATCTATCCTGCTGCACTGTGATAAGCCTCATCAATCCGCGCTTCCACATATGCTGCCAGCTTATCGTCGGGCTCCGTTATGTCAAAGCAATACCCGTCCTCACCAAGCAGACCTTCGGGAATCAGGTCTCCTTTCTCTTCGGGGTCCGTAATCATGTCTCCAAAAAAACACACAGACAGCCATCGATCATTTGGATCATCGTCCACCACGTCCGCCATAACATACAAGGATCTATCTTTCTGGTCTGGATGCGTCGCACGAAGTGAGTAGCTTACTCCGGGCCGGGCGTTGAATGAAAGTTCAGCTTCTTTTTGGGTCCCAAGAAAGCTCTTCAGCCGAAGGAATATGCTTTTCATACCGTTGTTGTCCTGCCAGGATTCAATAAAGCTTTCCATCTCCTGCATAACTCCTGCCTCCAATCTATAAATTTTACAAAGCGTTATGTTTTACTTCGATTCATACCGGCTTACAACTTCCGCGATGCGAGCAGTAATATAGTCAGCAAACTCTCTGGCCCGTTTCTCTGACATTATCTCGATGCCTTCCGCCAGCTCTGCTATTTTTTCTTCCTCCAGCCCGGTGGTTTTCTGAACCATAAATTCCTCCACTTCACCATCTTCAGGCATAAGGCCGCATCCACCGGCCGTACCAAGAAAGGTGTCGCCCACAAAAATCGGAGCAGCCACTTTCTTCAGGGCGATGTCACACTCCCCGATCATCGGTTTCCGTGTCGCCTTCGTCTCAGCAGTGAAATTCTGCGCCGCCACAGCACAGATAGCCCCGATCGACTCGGGTTTCTGCTTGATGACCGGGCAAATCCGGTTGCACCAGTTTTCATAATGGCTCACATGAGCGCCCTCCGTATCCGAAACAGAACAGCATATACCGAATTTTTCGTGGAGGTCTTTTACAAAGTCATTCCATTCCTCTTCACTTAACAGATCCGTTAATGTCATGTTTACTACTCCTTTACTTTCCTTGTTTCCGACCGAGAATAAGAAACCGCCGAAGTGTCAAATACACTGGTAACGTTTTAAAAAAAAATAAAATATCCCTTGCCGGACCTATTGTCAACCTTCTCTTTTTTTCTTTGTTTATAGACAGTGATTTACCCGCCTTTGTGAATTTCCTCCTCTTGATCTTTTACACTAAATGATTCATACTTATTTAACCTTAAGGTTGCAGTAATCTGATTAAGATTGTCCATAGAAAAGCCCGGTTGGTGTAAAAACATCAACCGGGCATCAACCCATATTTTGTGGTTGGTTAATTCTTGCTGTTGTAACGCATTGCTATTGTATTATGCAATGGGATACTGATTGTAGCGGTGAGCACTTTTGTCAAAAGTTGGATTTTTTTATTCCATTTTTTGAAGATTGTTTTTTAATATTCTCAATTCTTATTTCAGGGTATAGAAAGTATCCTCACTTTGGGCTCCAATCTATTGACCACAAGATCATATGGCACAAATCCAAAATTATTCGCTTTTCCGGTTTCAAACCCAAACCCATGACATTATTTTGGGTTATATTTACTCGTATCGCATCGCCTCTATTGGGTTAAGTGCTGAAGCCTTTTTTGCAGGATAGTAACCGAAGAAAATTCCAACTGCCGCAGTAAATCCAACGCTGATGATGATCATGGATGGTTCCACAATCATCTGGGTACCCATGTCTTTGCCCAATACAAAAGCAATACCGATCCCGTTCAAGACCCCGATGATACCGCCTGAAAGACTGAGGATGACCGCTTCGATCAAGAACTGAATCAAGATATCAGAACTCCGGGCACCGACTGCAATGAGGATCCCGATTTCCCGGGTCCTTTCGGTTACGGAAACCAACATGATATTCATAATGCCGATCCCACCGACCAGAAGGGAAACACAAGCGACGGCACTGAGCAGCATGGTAAGGGTGCCGGTAACCTGGGTGGCCATACTGACAATTTCAGCCTGATCCCGTATTTCAAAATCATCATCACCACCGGTTGCGATGCGATGGTTTTTTCTGAGAATACTGGTGATCTCTGCCTTTGCCTGGTCCATGGCCGATTCTGAAGTGGCACTGGCCATAATGTCATGCACGGTTTCGCCGTCACTCATTCGATAAAGGGCGGTTGTGAATGGAACAAAGACAATATCATCCTGGTCGTTTCCCATTGAAGATTGGCCTTTTTCAGCGAGAACGCCTATGACTTTAAAGGGGATGTTACCGATACGGATACGGGACCCCACGGGATTTTGACCGGGAAAAAGCTCATCCACAATCGTTTGCCCGAGTACCGCAACCTTGGCCTTCACCTTCATATCTCTCTGGTTAAAAAATGATCCCTGGGCTACCTCATAGTTGCGAATCATGGGATAGGTGGTATTTACACCTTGAATGGTTGAATTCCAGTTGGCGTTACCGGCAATGATTTGGGATGAAATCTTAATGACCGGCGAAACATATTGGATATGTTCAGCAGATTTAGCGAGAGTCGTAACATCATCCATGGACAGGGCACTTTTACTACCGGCTCCCCCCTTCACTCCGTGGGCATTGGTACTGCCCGGTCTAACCATAATCAGATTCGTTCCAAGGGAACTGATCTCTGATTCAATATCTGCCTGGGACCCTTTTCCCAAGGAAACGAGTGCGATAACAGAAGCCAAACCGATAATGATTCCTAACATAGTAAGCAGGCTTCTCATTCTGTTCCTGGTTATGCTTCTAAGGGCACTGATAACAAACTTTCTTAATTTCATAATAGGGCTCTCCATTTCATGTATATGATATAGTATCAGGACGTTTACATTGACGCATATTGTCGATGTGCAATTTCATAATCATTTATGATGCGGCCGTCCCTCATATCGATCACTCGTTTAGCATGCTCAGCCACGTCCATTTCATGGGTTACAAGAACCATGGTGATTCCTTCATCATTAAGTTTTTGAAACAGGGAAAGGATCTCCTCCGTAGTTCGGCTGTCCAGATTACCACTGGGTTCATCTGCAAGAATAATGGCAGGATCTGTCACCAAGGCTCTGGCAATGGCAACCCGCTGCTGTTGACCACCTGAAAGCTGGTTGGGTTCGTGGTGGATTCGTTTTGAAAGCCCGACCATATCAAGGGCCTCCTCTGCCTTTTTGCCAGGATTATTTATCTGTTTTCCCCTTCTGTAGATGAGTGGCAGCTGCACATTTTCCAAGGCTGTTGTCCTGGGAAGCAAGTTGAACCCTTGAAACACAAAGCCGATTCTTTGATTCCGAATGTCGGCCAATGCATTCTTATCCATTTGACTCACCTTTAATCCCTCCAGAAAATACTCACCATGGTCGGCTTGATCCAGGCAGCCGATGATGTTCATGAGGGTGGATTTTCCAGATCCGGATGTACCGATTACCGCCAGAAAATCCCCCCTCATAACGGTGAGAGAGATTCCATCCAATGCACGGACGGTTTCTCCGCCCAGGTGAAAGGTTTTTTTGATATTCGTAAGTTGTATTGTTTTCATTTTTTCTCCACTTATGGATCATCCATAAACTCTTTTGATTTAAAACCGCGTGCTACCTTCTCGGCCCACCACCACCTCCAGGGAGCTTTGGAAGAATTTTTGACAAAAAACCGTTGGAACTTTCGGTCTTCTCAATATTTTTTCCGATAATAACCGAGGTCCCGGGAGTCAGGTTTTCACCTTTTATCACCGTAGTTGTGCCGTCAGTGATACCGGTGGTAACAAGAATCCTTTTGGGTTCGCCCCCATCAAGCACATAGATGCCCGGAGCCTCATTATTATTGCGGTTTCCAAGCCTGAAATTCAGAGCAGCGTTTGAAACCAACAATTGGTTTTCCGCCTTTTCTATCACAAAATCTGCTGTAGCGGTCATACCAGGAAACAGCTTCCCCTCTTTGTTTGGCGCCGCCACAATCACGGTATAGGTGACTACATTGGAGGTTTCGGTTGGATTCATCTGTATTTGGGTTACGGTTCCATAAAAAAGATCATCAGGATAGGACTGAACCATGAATGTTACCGCTTGTCCCTTGTTTACCATCCCGATATCCGTTTCATCAACACTTGCCTCGATCTCCATGCTTGACAGATTTTCTGTAATAATAAACAGAGTTGGGGTGCTTAAGCTTGCTGCGACTGTCTGCCCCTCTTCGATATTCCGTTCGAGGATGACACCGTTAATGGGGGATTTGATCTGGGCGTTACGAAGATTTATCTTTTCTTTTTT
>JASJGP010000020.1:0-7267 GCA_033791485.1 Desulfobacterales bacterium
GCGGATTTTTACAAAATGAACGGAATTTTGATTTATCATTTGCTTTTAAATAGGCATCGTCACCGGTGATCCATCCCTTATTGAAAAGATCCATTACGGCGTCATCTAAAAGCTGCATACCATATTTTTTACCCGTTTGAATCATGGATGGGATTTGATGTGTTTTTCCTTCTCTTACAAGATTTCGGACAGCTGCAGTTGCAACCAGAATTTCAAGTGCTACACAGCGCGCTTTTATGTCAATTCGTTTAAAAAGTACCTGTGCTATAATAGCCCTGAGCCCATCGGCAAGAGTGGAACGGATCTGTGTTTGTTCGTTGGAAGGAAAAACTTCGATTGCTCTGTCCACGGTTTTTGGTGCACTCGTTGTATGGAGTGTACCAAAAACAAGATGTCCGGTGGATGCGGCTTCTATGGCAAGGGATATGGTTTCAAGGTCTCTCATTTCTCCAACCAGGATTATATCCGGATCTTCACGAAGTGCGCCACGCAGGGCTGCAGCAAATGAATTTGTATGGATTCCAACTTCGCGGTGATTTACAATACAGCTCTGGCTCTGGTGGACAAATTCTATCGGGTCTTCGACAGTAATAATATGATCTTTACGGCTGCGGTTTGCCACATCTATGATTGCAGCCAGGGTTGTTGATTTGCCACTGCCTGTCGGTCCGGTAACAAGTACCAGCCCTCTTGGAAGTGTTGCCAGTTTGGATATGACAGAAGGAAGACCAAGCTGTTCCACCGTCATGATTGTGCTTGGAATTTCCCTGAAAACAGCTCCAACACCATTTTTCTGCATAAAAAAATTAGCGCGGTACCTGGCCAGCCCGGGTATCTCGTAACCAAAATCAACATCCCCTGATTCTTCAAATATTTTAACTTTCTCTTCAGGCGAAATTTCATAAAGCATGCTTCTTAAGTCATCATCATCAAGAACTTTATACTTTATCCGTTCAATATCTCCTCTTATCCTCAGTGCTGGTGCCTGACCGGAAACAAGATGTAGATCGGACGCACCCTGTTCATTCATTAATTTAAAGAAAGCATCTATTCTTGCCATTATGCGCTCCGGTTTTTAGTAGATTTATCGAGTCTCTCAAATTACTTTGACTGCTGCAGAAGTTTTAATTTCGAATCTTCCTCGTCCGTTGACTTCATAGCCTCTTTTCCAATTTTTAGCAGTTTGGTATGGGCTTCGATGATAGATCCTATTTGCACTTCGATCTGCATGCGTTGACGTTTAAGCTCTGAGATATCTTCATGCAGTTGTGAGAGCCTGTTGTGGGCTTTGTTTAAGATTTTTTCTGCTTTAACTTCTGATTCAGCAACGACCAGCTCTGCCGACTTTCGAGCATTTTCTTTCATTTGCTCCAGAACTTTCTGAGAATTGAGCAAAGCACGTTTAAACGTATCTTCACGGCTTTTATATCCGTCACTTTCAACTCGAAGCCTTCGGATATCTTCTTTCAGATTTTCGTTTTCCCGCAGCAAGAACGCAAATGCGTCAGCCATCTGTTCAAGAAAGATATCAACTTCCTGGACATCGAAACCTCTGAATCTGGTTTTAAATTTTTGCTGTTGTATATCAAGTGGTGTAATTCTCATTTTTTTCCCTGCCTTTTATAATTGATGAATTCGTCGGGTTTTTTGGTTTATAGTAAAGATTCTGAAAACCGAACAAGGCTGTTTACAGCAAAATCCCGCAAAAAGTAAACTACAAGAATAACAATAATTGGAGAAAAATCTATCCCGCCGAAATTAATTGGTATCTTTTTGCGTACCTGGTATAAAACAGGTTCTGTGACATTATGAATAAAACGTACGATGGGATTATAAGGATCAGGATTAACCCAGGATAAAATCGCCCGTGCAATAACGATCCACATGAAAAAAAGCAAAACAAAGTTAAGAACGTTTGCAACCGCCATTAAAAAATAACCGACAATATACATCTGTATTAAAACCTTTAAATCGGACTTTTTACGAGTTCATCTTATTTAACCATGTAATTAAATTATATTATTTAAGATAAGTCAAGATAATTCAGAAAAATCAGATTCCCAGGAAACTCAATTCTAAATCATTTTCTCCAATAATGTCGCAAAGCTGTATGGATGAACGTCGAACATCGAACGTCCAACGTCGAATGAAAAACAAACGTCCAATAACGAGCATTTAACACTTACTTTTGTTTCTTGTCAGCCGTTTTGATACTCGCACGAAAGTTTTAATTAATTCTTCTGTTTCCTCTAAAATATCATTTAGTAGTTCAGGTTTTAAACTCTATTTCTTCATGTTTTTCCATTCAACATTCGATGTTAGACGTTCGATGTTTATTTTTTTAGTTAACCTTCCATAGTCCATCCGGCGTAAAAACAACTTAGCGCTTATGGGGGTTATCCTCCGGAAATCATCGGGATAAGGAATACTTCCGAATTGTCAGGAACCAGGGTTTTCTTAAAATCGGGTCTGGAAATAAATTTTTTATTTATACGGACAACTACATACTTATATGGATCGTTTATGTCGTTTAGCAGATTCGCAACCGTCATTTTTTTGTACCAGGGAATATTTTTTCCGCCGACTTTGACCACTGTTTAAACCCCGTGAGATTTGAGCAAATCCATAACCTCGGAGAAATCTATACCAAGGCGCTTTACGGTTTCAATACTCGGAATGCCGTCGTTTGTCCATCCCCTGCGCTTGTACACAGCATCCGCTAATTTATCATATTGTTTTTCGCGAATCTTGCGTAATATGGCCATTTTTTCTTGAGTGGACTTGTCTGAGATATCGACCTTGTGTTGCTCCACCAGTTGGTTGTCATATCTCTTCGTACGTGACTCATACTCATCCTCTGTTACCGGTCCGACCGCACGGTATGGAATTTTGTCATGGCTGCGTCGGCCAAAACCCATCTTTAAGTTAAAAATTCGCTGGAAGTTATATACGGCTTCACTCATGGATATGATATCGTCCGGTTCAGTCGGTCTGCCTGTCACAGCAGCAAAATAATCTGCATACCATCCAACATGTTTCATAACTTTTGCAGGCTCCATTGTGTCCTTGTTGTCTTCAGGCACAATATCGTTCCACGGAAGTTTGCACAGGCCGCACAGCCCGAACCATGTGCGAAACATGGGAAACCAGTGCAGGGCTTCCGCCTTCTGATCAAAGGTCGGCATAAAATTGTGGACCATGTCAAGAAAGATCAGCCATGCCTCATCATGCTGAGGGCCTTTGAGCGCAAAGCCAAAGCCTCCCTGCTGTGCAAGTGATTCTTTGGTCATATATTCGGAAAACTCAAGCCCCTTGGCTTCCATGCCGATGTCTTCCATTACAGCTTTATTTGCGCCATAGTCTTTATTGAAGATCTTCTTCATATTACGAATACCCTGGCCGATAATTTGGCCAAAACCTTTTCCCTCGGCCATTTGGTGGACCAAAGTCAGAGCTGCCGTCCGATTTCCAAATGAAAGATCCAAACCGCCGGTATGAGACTCGTCAATCATACCGGTTTCAAAACATTCCATGGCAAAAGCAATCCCGGTTCCCACTGAAATGGTATCAAGACCGTAAGCGTCGCAATAAAAATTCATTTCGATAACAAAATGTGGATCGAAAATTCCCAAATTTGATCCACAACCCGCAATGGTTTCGTACTCGGGACCGTCAACAAAGACTTTCCTTCCCATGTAAGGTCCAGTGAGGGGCACGAAATTTTTAACACCGTGTGAGCATGCCACCGTGCAACCCATCCAACACCCGTCAAAACCCTTGTCGAAAATATGCCGGTACACTTCCTGCCCCAGATTGACAGCTTGAGGATGCCGACCATACCTGTAATTATTAGTGGGAAGCAGGTCGTGGTCATTCATAATTGTGACAAGGTGCGTTGTACCAATTTTAGACATTTCATTTTGTTTTGGATCCAACTCCACGATTTCACGGGAATGCATTCTTCCGACTTCTTTTAATGCCGCCTTATCTGCGGGATTGTTTGTATCCACGGTTACGGTATCCCAGCGTGCCACAATAGCTTTTATTCCCTTATCCGCAAAGACGGTTCCTATCCCGCCGCGTCCTGCCTGTTTATATCTTGTCTGTTTACGCTTTGCGTCATACCATGAAAAGTTCAGGCATCCGATAAGGGTATGTTTTGCTCCTGGCCCTGTGGAAACCACGGAAATGTTGCGGGGTTTTCCTTTTCCAAAGTGTTTTGTCAGAATGGCTGATGTCTCATAAGAATCGTCAGGCAATCCGGATGCCTCTAAAATCTGAATTTTTCCGTCTATGCCGTCTATAAAAAGAACTACATTTCCGGAAGTTTTGCCCTGTACTTCCAGAGCATCGAACCCGGCGAATTTAAGATAAGGGCCGAAATATCCACCCACGTTGGAATCTATAACACAGCCGGTTGTTGGAGAAATCGTTGTAACAATACTTTTCCCTGAACCAGGGTAAATGGGTGTTCCGCCCAGAGGACCGGATGCGATACATATCTCGTTTTCAGAGGAATTCCATTTTGTATCCGGCTTAACGGCATTCCACAACAGCCAGAGGTCAAAGCCTTTGCCTCCGACAAATACTTCTTTCATTTTATTTGTAACCGGCTTAATTGAAACAGCGGCGTCGGAAATATTAATATGCAGCGTTTGATTTGTATATCCTTTGTCGATGTCCGGTCTTTTATAGCTTGTTGTTTTAACCTCTTTAAATTTTAATTCAGTCATAATTGCACTCCTGTGTTTTGTTTTGAAATGAACGAGAAGATTCTGAATATCATTCTCAGTTTAAAAAGAAAAGGATTTAAAAAATAAAGCTCCTTGTAAATGATCAGACAGACATCGTTCTATTTTTACTTGACTAAAAAAAACTCAAACTCTAATGTGCTGATGGTTTTGTAAGAAGTCTGATTTTTCCTCCCCGCTCACAGAAGCGGGAGCTTCGAAAAGTAGAGCGAAATTTATGACTTTTTGTACTGGAAACTGAAAAATAAATAATAAAATTAAGGAGAATTAAAGACATGCTGAAAGACAAGAAAATCGGTATTATCGGTACAGGAAATATGGGAGAAGCCCTTGTAAGCGGACTTGTTTCTTCCCAAAAATCGAGTCCTGATAATATCATATGCGCGGATGTTCGGGAAGATTCTCTTGAGTCAATCAAGGATAAATATGGGGTCATTACCACCACAAACAACACAGATGCGATCAGGGAATCTGAAATTATTATTTATTCAGTCAAACCTCAGATTCTGGCTTCGGTATTAAAAGAAACAGCTCCCTGTCTGGATATGTCCAAACTTGTAATCTCAATTGCTGCTGGTGTCCCCCTGGCAGCCATAGAATCTTGCGTAAACAAAGAGCTGCGTCTTGTTCGTGTCATGCCGAATATCGCTGCTTTTGTTAAGGAGGGTGCTACGGCCATTGCTGCCGGAAAGAATACCCACAAGGATGATATCAAATTGGCCAAAGCCATCTTCGACTCTGTCGGCAAGAGCGTTTTTATCGAAGAAAATATTCTAATGGATGCCATCACAGGATTAAGCGGCAGCGGTCCTGCGTATATTTTTTTAATTGTCGATGCTCTTGCCGATGCCGGGGTAAAGATGGGTCTTTCCAGAAAAGACGCACTTTTTCTTTCATCACAAACAGTTCTGGGAGCCGCAAAATTATTAATGGAAACAAAAGAACATCCCGGACAGTTAAAAGACAGAGTTACGTCACCCGGTGGCACGGCAATTGCAGGCATTCATACTTTAGAAAAAGGTGGACTTCGTACCACCCTTATCAATGCCGTGGAAGCCGCTACAATGCGATCAAAAGAACTAGGCGAGATGATGATGAAAAACTTTAACAAGGATTAATGGAAAAGAGAGTCTTTTAAAAAACCATAAGACTTTTCTTTACGAGATATTACATATGAAACGAAAACTTATCAGTTTTGCCATTTCGGCTGTTATTATGACGGTGTTACTGCCGGACACCTTTGCCTTTTCGGAAAGCATTAAATGGTATCCCCATGATGAGGGAATAGCAGTTGGGAGTTCGGAAGGGAAAAGAATATATATAAACTTCCATGCCGATTGGTGTGCTTACTGCAAGGTGATGGAAAAAGAGACTTTTAGTAATCTTGCGGTGATTTCGTATCTTAATAAACACTTTATTTCCATAAAGGTCGATACAGAGAAAGAAACAAAAACAACTTATAAGTACGGTGTGAACGCTCTCCCGGATAACTGGTTTCTTTTTAAAAATGGAGAAATAATCGGGCGCCGCAAAGGTTATATTCCTCCTGAGATGTTTATTAAAATCCTGAAGTCAATTCCAGAGGACCTTGGTGCAAAAAAGTAAGATTAAAACGTTTTGCAAAGGTCTCAGGTTTTTGAAGCGAAAGATTTCAAGGAATGGTGTTTGTACCGTCTTATCACGCGGATTGAGGTTGAAACGAAAACCCATGTGCTCATCAGTATAAGAAGAAAAGGGACCCACATATGGCGATGATATTCGACTGTCTCATATGTTACATCAAGACCCATAAGTGCAAACCAGATGACCACAACCATAAAAAACATGACAAAAAAGCATGTGGCCTCAGAGTCGAACCATGGGATAATCAGTCTTCTGTATATCGGTTTTTGATCATAAAGCATGGAGATACCTTACTTGAGTATTGATAAAAAAGCAAGATTAAGATGGCCTCGAAAAAATTAAACGAAATATCCTTTCGTAAAAAATTGCCGTGTTGCAAAGGTCTCACTGTTATTTTCACATTTTTTTTTATCACACTAACAAGCTGCGCTGTGACTCCCAATAAACTATTTATTAAAGACATTTCAAGATCATTTGAAGAAGGGACCATCATTTCTACAGTCACAGGTATGCCTGTTTCACTTGATTCGCTTTTCGCCGATCTGAGCAGCGCACGGATTGTATTTATCGGGGAAAAACACACAGATTCGGTTCACCATGAAATCCAGCTTAAGGTTATAAAGGAACTTTATAAAACAAACCCTGACCTTGCAGTAGGCATGGAAATGTTTGATTACACGTACCAAGGTGTATTGGATCAGTGGTCTGACGGCAAACTTGACCAAGAAGAATTTCTGGAAAAAACTCACTGGTATGCCAACTGGAGGTTCGATTTTGCGTTATACAAAGATATCCTTGATTTTATAAAGAAAAATAAAATAAAACTGGTAGGGCTTAATATACCTTTTTATATTCCACCAAGAATCCGTGTGGGCGGTATTAAAAACCTGCCC
>JASJGP010000021.1:0-4154 GCA_033791485.1 Desulfobacterales bacterium
GTCTTTTTCTGGCGCTTTCCATAAAATACCCTTGTTCTGGGATGTGGTATCTTAAGAAGATTAAACAAAGCTGTTTGTTTTATCTTGTCTTGGACACATTTATAAGTATGGTAGCTTGGAAAAGTTTTTTTCCCCATTGCGTCAAACAGGTCGGCATAGAATGTTGTAGGGTAATATATTTTTTCGGCGTTTCGTATTAGATTGGCTTCCTCATCACTGTAATCGGAAAAATTAGGCCTGACTCCAAGTGTGGTAACATTTCTACATCCTTTAAGACGTGCTTCAAGGGCAATTGCTTTTGATGTGTTCGCCATATTTGTATTTTTCACGACTCAAAAAGCTTTTTAATAATTTCCATGCTCCGTTTTGTATGGCTTCCCTGCCAGTATATCCTCTTGCATTCAATGCAAGCTTTGAAGCAATCCTGATTTTCCCATACATAATCAGGTATAACAGAACGTATGGAATTCTTATCTATCGTTTTTATTTCTGTGTTGCAACGAATACACCTGGTAAATGTTTTTATATCCTCGTTAACAATTCCGAGTGCTTTAATAACTTCCTGCAACTGTTTAAAAGGTTTATCGGATTCTATAAAAATCAGTTTATCGGTGGTGTACTCATCTTTGATACGTTTAGTACGAGTCAGCAGTATCCTGCCGCTTTCAGCCGGATTTATAATATCGGGGTCGCAAATCGTATCAAATCCAAGTATTCGCAGCCATTTAGCAAGTTTGCCGAGTGTTTTTTCCGCTGCAAAGTTTGTTTCCATGTTGTAAAAAGACATATAACACTTGGGCATAATCTTTCAATAGGTAAAAATTGATGCCATCGTCGATGAGACTTTTTACTAGCCATTAAAGCTAATCTGCTTGGCAGTTGAGAAGTGGGTGTTTAATTGATTTCACATTAGTGGTTTGTAGAGAAATTTAAAAGAGGTAAAAAAAAAGGGCATCCGCTGCCGGAATGCCCTTTAAATTTATTATTTAAAAATTAGACTTTTTCGACGTTTTTTGCCGAAGGTCCTCGATCACCTTCTTCCACATCAAACGTCACCCGATCGCCCTCGGAAAGGGTTTTGAAACCTGACATGTTGATCGAAGTATGATGAACAAAAATGTCCCCACCATCCTCTTTTTCAATGAAACCATACCCTTTCTTGTCACTAAACCATTTTACTGTGCCATTTGCCAAAACATTAATCTCCTTTCAAAAAATAAAAATTCTTGCCCTCTCAATGAAAACATTTCATCAGAAAGAAACAAACCGGTTTTAATAACCGGACCACCATTTCTCTTTAAGCATATGATATATCCGTTAAAAGTCAAGTAAAAAGATAATTTATTGCATCAGTTTACCCGACAATGCAACTTACCAGTTTCAGCTATCAGCAGCTTTTTTTTGTGTCATGCGATATTGTTACGGGTTACTGAAATCTATTTTGTACCCGTTCACGCCCATTCGGAACAAAAAGTATGTACAATCTCCGTCCTGTAAGCGTTCACCGGTGCCGCAGATGTGCTCACTCAGGGCGATCAGATTATATATAGTCTGTGCTATGCTGGTTGCCTTGATCGTGTGCAGATGCGGTACCTGTGACGCTCACTCTATTTTTCCTTCAGCATCTCATAGGCTTTTTGTATTTCTTTAAATCGTTTTTCAGCAATTTCCTGGAATTCTTTACCCAGATGAACAACTTTATCAGGGTGGTATTTTATTGCCATCTTTCTGTAAGCTTCTTTTATCTTTTCCTGAGATGCATCTTTTTCAATACCAAGTACTTCAAACGAATCTTTTATCGAGTTCTTTTTTTCAAATTGAGAATTTGAACCAGCAGCCTTTTCTTTTGAAAATCTTTGCCCTTGATTTTGCTCAAAAGGCTTACTTGCCTGCTCGAAACTTTTTTTGTTGTATTCCTGTTTCCTTTTATAAAAATATAAATATCTGAATAAAAAACCTAAAATAGCCAGATCATCCAACCACCCCCAGCCGACAATAAAATCCGGCAGTATATCATAAGGTGAAAGCACATAAAGAACAGCTAATATTATTAGTATTATTTTCATTATTTTATATAATCACCTTTAACCTGTATCTTTAATAATAAGGCTACCGATTTCACAACCGATATTGCTTGCAATGACCGGGCATTTTGCTTTTAATATGAAAAATATGCTTTTATCTTCATTGCTAAGCGTTTCATAATTGCCCTGCCCTTTTGCTATGATTAGATCTGCATCGGAAAAATGTCTTAAAAATACTTTAGAACAATCTTCAAGTATTGTTCCGGGTGCATCAGACCCGTTGTCGATTACCTCAACAATGTCAGTCAATCCTGAAATTTTAGCGTCATTTAAAGTAGCATCGTTTATAACAGGATACCCACGTACAACAAATGTCACTCTATCCTTAGGCAACTGTTCTATTAGCAACTTATCGAAAACAATTTCCCCGGTATTATCACCCAGATAAAGAATTTTCTTTGCCGAATTCATGGCTATGCGCAATTTTTCGATATTTCCTGACAATTCCTGTGACACAGCCTGTTCTATTGTTTCAATTATATAAGATTTAGTCAGATTATGAACTGCGCCGGAATCAATAATATTTCCGGCAATGGCAAAACGTACTGCTGCCTCAAAAGGGTCTGAAGCTTTCCTAACCCTGTCTAAAAGATCAGGGTAAATATCAAGTGCCAATTTGTTAAAGCTGTCTTTTAATTTTTTGTAAGGATCCTGACTCCCCGAAAATTCCCTTATTAACCTGTGAATATACTGACCCATAACAGGTGGAGATTTACTAATATCCATCTTGCTTACAGCTCTAAGAACTCCCCTGAGTATCTTTTCCTGAAGCTTTTCATCTGAGGTAGCAACTCTTGCCGCTTCAAGTGTCTGTCGAATAAAGCATGGTATACAATCGAAGTATGTTTTCAAATTACCTTAATTTTTAATATTCTTTGGTTTTTGTGGGAAAACATTTTCGTCACCAAGACACGAAGACATTAAGATGAATTTTATCAAACAGTTTTTCTCTGTGTCCTGGTGTCTTTGTGGCAATTTTTAAGGTTTTTAACTATTTACATAATTATCAATATATAGTATTTTTCTTGACTATCACCACAACCTGTTGTATAGGTGTTATAATTAATTACTCGACATAATACTTATAAATTGAAATAATGAATAGAAGATATTTTCTAATAAAAAGTGCTTTTTTACTTACATCAAGCTTTTTCGGGCTAAGTAGCTTTTCAAAATCTTTCGCTTTTTATAAGAAAACAAATAATTCTTTATCTCAACCTTTAATTTCCATTATAATAGATGATATCGGATACAGCACATCCCGTGCAAGAGATTTTTTAAGGCTTAACATCCCGATTACCTTTTCCGTCCTGCCCCGTCTTACCAATTCACATATACTTGCCGCCGAAATTCACCATAAGGGTCATGAAATCATGCTGCATCAACCCATGGAACCTTATAATTCACACCTTGATCCAGGCCCGGGCGCACTTTTTGTAGGATATAAACCACAGAAAATTTCCCGGATTATGGAGGAGAACATCTCTATTGCACCTTATGCGACCGGAGTTAACAACCATATGGGTTCAAGGTTTACTTCCTGCGGTAAAGAAATAAGCGAGGCACTCAGAGTAATCAGTGACAGAGACCTCTTTTTTATTGATAGTCTTACTTCAGGCCGCAGCGTTGCATATAAAACAGCCCGGAAACTTCAAATGCCGGCCGCGTGCAGAAATATCTTTCTGGATAATCGTTTAGAAGATAAATATATACTGCGGCAGCTCCATAAGCTTCAAATTCATGCAAAAATACATGGGCATGCAATAGGAATCGGTCACCCTTTTCCGGAAACCGCAAGAGCTATCAAGAAGTTTATATCAAATTCCAAACATCCAGGTGTTTCTTTTGCTCATATCTCTGATTTGCTCCCGGCTTTCAATAACAATAAAGATTACAGTTGAAACTTTCTCGCTTTTTGTGATAAAGTCTAAAAACAATCACGAGCTCTTATTTCAGGTTTATCCAACTTAAGGCTATCCTGTGATGTATTATCTCAAATCTTTTCTTATCATTTTTTTTACATTTTCCCTTGTATCTCTCTTCGCTTTCGAGTCGTTTCCTGCTGATAAT
>JASJGP010000022.1:0-2688 GCA_033791485.1 Desulfobacterales bacterium
ATAAACTGATTCCAAATAGCCTGGCCCCAGTTCCTTATATACTTCCCGAGCTGCCCCGATAATTTTATAAGTTATTTCTTAATGAAGCAATTTGACCATTTTATTTTTCCAGTGATATTCCGTGCCTTTCCGTGGTAAATTTTTTACATCCTCTCTGGAGCCGACACTCCAAGCAGGGTCAGGCCGTTTCGGATAACTTTTTGAACCGCTGTGATAAGATAAAGCCTGCCTCGGCTTAATATCGGGTCCTCCGTTAAAACCCGGTGTTTATTATAGTAAGCATGAAACAAAGAGGCAAGATTCATAAGAAAAAATGTTATCCTGTGCGGCTCCATAAGCTTTGCGCTGTTTTCTATGGTCTCCGGGTAACGGGCCAGTGCTTTCATCAATTCTACTTCCTCAGGCTGTATTAACATGGCTACAGCCTCGTCCTCGGTCACAATATCGCTTATTTCTCTTTCTGCAGCTTTTCTGATAATACTTGATATGCGCGCATGCACATACTGTACATAATAAACAGGGTTGTCGCTGGTCTTTTTCTTTGCAAGCTCAAGATCAAAATCAAGAGGGCTGTCATAATGGCGCGTTAAGAAAATAAACCTTGCCGCATCACGCCCCACTTCGCTTATTACGTCTTTTAATGTAACAAACTCTCCTGCACGGGTGGACATTGCCACAGGTTCTCCGCCACGCAGAAGATTTACAAGCTGGACTAAAATAACATGAAACTGCTTCTTGTCTCTACCTGACGCCTGGACTGAAGCACTCATACGCGGTATATATCCGTGATGATCCGCTCCCCATACATCTATTACCAGGTTAAAACCCCTTTCATACTTTTCCTGGTGATATGCTATGTCCGAAGCAAAATAGGTCTTCTCACCATTTTTCTTTACAACCACACGATCTTTTTCATCACCGAAATCGCTTGTTTTAAACCACAGCGCCCCGTCCTTTTCATAAATAATTTTCTTTTTCTTAAAATCATTTATTACCAAATCGACTACGCCTGAATCGTACAGGCTTTGTTCACTGAACCATTTGTTAAACCCGACTCCAAAAGAATCGAGATCAGAACGGATTCCTTCAAGAATTTCTTTGGCCGCCAGTTTTGCACAATATGAAACAGCCTTCTCTTCAGCTTTCTTTTCATCCGGCTTTTCATCTGGGGCAAGAAATTTATTTCCATCAGCATCTTTTATTTTTATCGCAATATCCCGTATATAATCTCCCTGGTAGCAGGTAGCAGGAAATTCGATTTTTTCTCCGAAAAGTTCCCTGTACCGGAGAAAAACAGATCGACCGAGGGTATTAATCTGCCTCCCTGAATCATTTATGTAGTATTCCTTTTGAACATCGTATCCGCAAAAAGAAAGGATATTACCCACGCTGTCACCAACGGCAGCGCCACGGCCGTGGCCTACATGGAGCGGCCCTGTCGGGTTGGAGCTTACAAATTCCACCTGGATTTTCTCACCTTCTCCGATATTTGAGGACCCGTAGCGTTCACCTTCTTCATAAACCCTGCGGAGAACCGGATACCATGCCGACTGCTTTAGATAAAAATTAATAAACCCCGGTCCGGCAATCTCAACCTTTAAAACTATACTAGCGGAATCGTCCATATGATTTATAATTGATTCAGCTATTTTTTTAGGAGCCATCTTCTGTGAAGATGCCATAATCATGGCAATATTTGTCGATAAATCGCCATGCATCCTTGCCTTTGGCTCTTCTAATTCAATTTTAGGAAATTCAGAAGAAGGTAAACCACCTTTTTGATAAGCTTTATTTAAAGCCTTATAGATCAATTCTTTGATTTTTTGCTTCATAGTATTTTTACACTGTTTAATTGTTGGTTTAAGGATTTTTTAATAATGTAGGCGTTCACGGAACGCTGAAATTAGAAAATAGAAATTGGAAATTTGGTTTACATGCTTTTGTACCGTTGATGAACGCATTCAAATTTGGGTCAAGTTTTTCAACTATTGCTCCAATTATTAAGGTCGTGATAGACTATATATAATAACGCTTCTGCCAGCTTGTATACATCCAACTCGCAAACTCTTTTCATCTCTCCCCAATTCCTACTTTCTAATTTCGAGTTTCAAGCCGTAAACGGCTTTTTAATCATCAGTCGTAAATAGAGTCTTTTCACTTCCAAGTCAAGAAGCATTGGCAGCAATATTTTTTATTTGACACCAAATTAATTATAAGATAAAGGATATACAACTGGCTGGCAGAAGCCTGCCCTTAAAAGCTTTTCAAAAATTTCACAGCTTAAACCACGAAGGTAAAGAGTATCTCGATGATACAAGTTAACCCGTGGTTTTTTTATTTTAAAGGGGAGGTAATTATGTACAAAAGTATTCTTTCAGCTTTGTTAATCACATCGTTTATTTTTATTGGTGCAAATCCGGCTTCCGCTCATTTCGGCATGGTAATTCCTTCGGACTCCATGGTCATGCAGGGAGAAAGCAAAACAGTTAACATAAAGCTTTCTTTTTCCCACCCTTTTGAAGGCCAGGGCATGGAACTTGTTAAACCAAAAGTTTTTTTCGTAAATGCAAACGGCAAAAAGAAGGCCCTTTTGGGCAGCCTTAAAAAAACAAAGATCATGGGCCATACATCGTGGGAAACAAACTACAAGGTCAAAAGACCTGGCGTTTACATGTTCTATATGGAACC
>JASJGP010000023.1:0-3125 GCA_033791485.1 Desulfobacterales bacterium
GGCGAACAGAAAGCAGTCAATTTTCAATCAGAGATGCTTTAACGGTTTCTGAGTTGGAAGAACTCGCAAAATGCGGGAAGCTTTCCCGGCGCCTGGTAAATATGGCGGACGCATTGAAGGATATGAATACCTTTATTGCAAATGATGATTTGACCCAAAAAATATTTCATGGCAGTATCATTACCCAAAAGGATGTTTTTCCTGATTTAGTGAAAAGTCAGTCCGGCGATCAGGCCGACCATCAGAATGGTTTATTCAAGGTTCTTAACAGTAAAAACAAACTTATTGCTGTATTAACTTTTGATAAAGGGAAAAACAGCTTTAAATATAGTTGTGTTTTCCATAAATAGCATATAAATTTATCTCAATAACAGGAGGCAAAGAAAAAGTGGTATTTACAACAGAAAGTAAAAAAAAGCTGATTGAAAAATTTAGGCTGCACGAAGAAGATACAGGCTCACCGGAAGTCCAGATAGGACTTTTGACAAACCGTATCTCCTATCTTACTGAGCATCTGAAAATTCATAAAAAAGACCATCATTCCAGAAGAGGTTTGCTTATGCTGGTTGGAAGGCGCCGTAGACTTTTAAATTATGTGAAATTCAAGGATGTCAACCGTTACCGGACAATAATCGAAACACTTGGTCTGAAAAGATAATTCCTTGTGTCTTTTGCATCGTGTAGCCACCAATAGTTGATGCCAAAAAAGTACAAATTATATTGCAGCAGGATTGCTGACAAGCAAGCGTAAAATAAAGCGGCTTTTTGCGCAGTCATGCTTTTAGAGTCGCTTTATTTTTAGGAGAAAAAATGGAAAATTTATTTAAAACAGATTTCGGGGGAAAAACCCTTAGTATCCAAACGGGCAAGGTTGCAAAACAGGCTTCCGGTTCGGTTACGGTCCAATATGGAGAAACAATTGTGCTTGTTTCAGTTGTATCTGCTTATGATGAACGGCCGATGGATTTTCTTCCCCTTACAGTTGAATACATGGAAAAGATTTATGCAGCAGGCAGGATACCCGGTAATTATTTCAGGCGTGAAATAGGACGCCCCAGTGAAAAGGAAACCCTCACTGCCCGCTTGATCGACCGTCCTATCCGTCCCCTGTTTCCCAAAGGATATCGTTATGAAACCCAAGTGATTGCGACAGTGCTTTCAATGGACCAGGAAAATGATCCGGATATACTTGCAATGATTGGTGCATCCGCAGCTCTCGAGATATCAGATATTCCGTTTGCAGGACCCATCGCCTGTGCCCGGGTTGGCCGTATCGATGGTACCCTGGTTATAAATCCGGCAATCGAGGATTGTGAAAGTTCCGACATCAACATCATTGTTGCCGGTTCAAAAACAGGGGTTGTTATGGTTGAAGGAGGCGGCAATATTATCAATGAATCCGATATGCTTGAAGCCATTTTGTTCGGTCACAACGCAATACAGCCTGTCATTGAGCTTCAGGAAAAACTAAAAGAGGCTGCCGGAAAACCAAAACGACCCTTTGCGCTCCCGGAAAAAGATCAAGCTCTTGCAGACATAATTAAAACCAAAGCCCTGACTCCCATACGTGAAGCTGTTTTGATTCCGGATAAAATTACACGTTCAGCTACTCTTCGTGCGGCTAAAGCGGATATTTTTGAAAATCTTGGAGAGGAGTATGCAGATAGGAGGAAGGAAGTATACGAAACCCTTAATGACATACAGAAAAATATTTGCCGTGATCTTATCTTAAAGGAAGGACGCCGTATCGATAACAGAAAGTTCGATGAAATAAGACCGATTACATGTGAAGCAGGTATTTTGCCTCGACCTCACGGAAGCGCTCTTTTTACGCGGGGAGAAACGCAGGTGCTGGGCGTGCTCACTCTTGGTTCAGGCCGGGATGAGCAGCGAGTGGAAACATTGAGCGGTGAAGAATTAAGGCCATTTATGCTTCACTACAATTTTCCGCCTTTTTCGGTCGGGGAAGTTAAAAGAATTGGCGGTCCCAGCCGCAGGGATATAGGCCATGGCGGACTGTCTACAAGGGCCATTGAAAAAGTACTGCCATCAAAAGAAGAATTTGACTACACAATCCGTATAGTCTCTGAGGTTTTAGAGTCCAACGGTTCTTCATCCATGGGCACTGTATGCTCAGGCATACTGGCACTTATGGATGGAGGGGTTCCTATCAAGGCTCCTGTTGCAGGCATTGCCATGGGCCTTGTTAAAGATGAAGACAATGTGGTTATCCTTTCCGATATTTTAGGAGATGAAGATCATACCGGTGATATGGATTTTAAGGTTGCCGGAACAAAAGACGGTATAACCGCACTTCAGATGGATATTAAAATTCTCGAACTCTCAAAGGAAATAATGGAAAAAGCTTTGGAGCAGGCTCGTGTCGGCAGACTGTTTATTCTCGACAGGATGCTTGAAGCTTTAAAGGAGCCCCGCGAAAAAATTTCACCTCACGCACCAACAATAATTACCATCAATGTTATCCCTGATAAAATCCGTGAAGTTATAGGACCCGGTGGGAAAACCATCCGCTTAATTCAAAGTGAAACAAATACGAGGGTTGAAGTAGATGATTCAGGTCTTGTAAAAATTGCCGCTGTCTCAAAAGAAGATGGAGATGCCGCAAAAGAAATGATAAATGAAATCATTGCAGTACCCGAGGTTGGACGAATTTACGAAGGGACCGTTGTCAAGATCATGGACTTTGGTGCTTTTGTGCAGATAATGCCCGGCACGGACGGACTTGTTCATATATCCCAGCTTGCCGATCATCGTGTAGCAAAAGTGACTGATATTGTAAAAGAAGGAGATAAAATAAAAGTCAAAGTTCTGGAAGTCAACCGGGATGGAAAGATTCGACTGAGCCTTAAAGCTGCCCTTGAAGAGGAAAAGTGAATAAAGGGATAGAAGGCAGAAGGGAAAGGCAGAAGGCACAGAGGCACAAAGGCAGAAGAAAAAAGTAAAGAAACCACGTCCATCTAAGATCCCGTTATGCGGGGAAGGGCGTGGTTTTAAAAATTGAATAGAAGAATGAAAAAAACCGTAAATAAAACAACTTTAAAAAACGGTGTTCGAATCCTGACAAAAAAGATGCCCCATGCCCGCAGCG
The DNA here is from genome assembly GCA_033791485.1 of Desulfobacterales bacterium. GTDB lineage: Bacteria > Desulfobacterota > Desulfobacteria > Desulfobacterales > JAUWMJ01 > JAUWMJ01. The sequence goes on from JASJGP010000023.1 coordinate 3,110, forward strand.
TTTCAATGGGCGTATG
>JASJGP010000024.1:0-3101 GCA_033791485.1 Desulfobacterales bacterium
AATAAACGTCAAACCGAAATCAGCGCAATTAACGGAGCGGTAGTAGAAGAAGCTCAAAAACTTGGTATTAATGTGCCGGTTAATAAGACATTGACCGCACTTGTTGAGACAATGCAAGCGCATTATGAATAATCGGGTTGCGAGTTACGGGTTGTGAATTATGCGTAGGGAAAATTACTTATATCATGTTAACTAAATGTAAAAAAGTCCGGTAACAGACAACTGATTTAAGGAGAATAAGGTATGAGCGACAAAAAAGTAACCGTTCTTGATGTTAAGCAGGCTAAAAAAGACGGGCGCAAGCTGGTCATGGTAACCGCATATGACTATCCTTTCGGACTGATGGCGGATGAGGCCGGTGTTGATATCGTCCTGATTGGCGATTCCCTGGGTATGGTAGTCATGGGGCTGGAAGGTACTGTTGAAGTAACCATGGAGCACATGATACATCATATCAAAGCAGTTGTTCGTGGCTGTAAAGGACCACTTGTGGTTGGAGATATGCCGTTTATGAGCTATAATACTTCCATTCGGGAAGCGATAATAAACGCCGGGCGCCTGATGAAAGAAGGCGGTTGCGATGTTGTTAAGCTGGAGGGAGGTGTTGACTTTGCCTCGACTGTAGAGGCAATTGTAAAAGCAGGCATCCCTGTGCAAGGACACATCGGTCTGACACCCCAGACAGCCAGCGCCCTGGGAGGATTCAAGATGCAGGGGAAAGATGCCAAAGCAGCCATGCGAATTATCGACGACGCCAGAGCGCTGGAAGATGCCGGCGTATTTTCCATGATCCTGGAAGCTGTCCCAGCGCCACTTGGAAAACTCGTGACAAAAACGGTCAACGTGCCTGTCATCGGAATCGGAGCCGGAGTTGATGTTGACGGACAGGTACTGGTAACGCACGATATGATCGGATTATTTGACAAGTTTGTGCCTAAATTTGTCAAGCAGTATACTAAAATAAGGCCGACTATTATCAATGCTCTCAAAACTTACAAAGATGAAGTCGTTGAAGCATCATTCCCCGGACCTGAACATTCTTTTAAAATGTCTGACAAGGCCTTAGAGCAACTCAAAAAATTAATGCCATCGTAAAAGTCATTTTATGTGGTTCTTCTCCAAATTAGTTGGAGAAGAGGATTCGAGGATTCAAGGGGCCAAGGGTTCAAGTGAATGCAAATGGCTTGATACAGATTGCATAAACACTTACGTTTTTTCTCCCCTTACTCCTTAATATTTTCAAGGTATGTCTATATAAAAAGACGGTCCCAAGAGTCAGAGATTTTTCTATATGTATTTGTTTTTCGGTAATTTTCACTCGACCCCTTGACCCCTCGATTCCTTGAATCCTGATCAATCGACCAACTCTTTGGGAGATGATCCCTCTTTTATAACCGACTAATATCTTTCACTTTTTTAACTCGATTACTTATTTCAAGGTAGCAGTTAAAGGCTTCTGTCGGCTCATCAAAGGAATCACGAAAATAACTCTGGACCCTTCTTAATGAAAATTTTCCCTTTTTTAAAGCATAATACAGCTTGTTACCCAGGATATAACCAAGCTGAGTGCTGAACATTCGTGTAACAGCGGATTGACTGTTATATTGGAAAAAAAACTTTTTGATAAATTCCGTTGCATCAGAAGTTTTTCTCTGAAGGTAAAAATGCTGCAAAATGTACCGGCCTACCTGTAAGATTTCCTGATCGGTATGTTTAAGTTCACCTCGCTTTTCCTGGCCTAAAAACATCCTGATGGAATGTTCCGAATGTGATTTTCGCTTTTCATTAATAAACTTGCTGCCGAAAAATCCCAAACATTCGGTGATTACATTCCGGTAAAAATGATCAAAAGCACTAACAGGTTTTTTTAAAGGTCCTCTGAGCACGACATTTAAAAAATGAGTTGCTTCCTCGGCAGCCATGTTAATATTAGAGTTTGCCAGGTAGATAAGATACGCATCCGCACCTGAAACCTGGTATTCCAGGAGGAATCCCTCTTCTTTTTTTATCTTGCTTCGGATCAGTCGAAGCTGACCCTTGAACCCTGGAGTGCTATAAACGAACTCCATAAAATCCAGGTTGCTCGGATAATAAATGGTCAGTTTTTCCAAGGCATCCAAAGGAAAATCCAGATTGAGAATTCTAGCGAGGATGGTAACCATTTCATGCACCATTCCTCCCCTGTCTTCAAAAGCATCATCTTCCCAATTCTGATTCACCGGGAAATACGCGTCTTTGGAATATTCAAGCCAGTTTAAATAGGACTGGATTTTATTCGCCGGCATGGTATTCATCACACAGTATTTGTTGTCATTGATTTTGAGAACATCTGATTCTTCCAGGTTTTCGCTGCATAACTTCCAGTAAAGGTTGTCAGCATTCTGGAAAATAATAAGGGTCTTTACGGGCTCGTCCAACAGTTTTAGCAACTTCTCAACAATTTTTGGAAGATGATTGGGGGCGATGTGATAATCGCCATCAACAATGTAAATCAGTTTGCCTGGATTCTTAATCAAAGTCTTAGCGATAATACTCGCCGAGTATTGGTCACGCTTTCTTAATCTTGTAATCCCCTTTACATCATCAATTTCGGTATTAATGCCCAGTATGGAAATGTGATTTTCCCGGCAAAAGGAAATAATAGGACTCCAGTTACCCCAATGAAAGGGCCACTTTTTTTCATAGTCGATTTTTTCCAGAAACATTTTTTCAGATAATTCTCCGACCATAAACTGATCGATATATTTTTGGTCACGTCCATGAAACATCTCCAGGCACAGGATAATATCCCTTTTGTCCTTAATTTCCCTGAGTATGCGAAGTACGGAATGTTGAGATTGTTTCAGCGTATGATAATCGCCATGATAGACCAGATCAGCAGCCATGACCTTTTGAATCAGTTCTGTTTTATTGGAAATTTCCTCATACGATTTTAAATAGCGCAAATACTCTTTTTCGTAAATTTTAATTGCGGGATTATAACCTGAACTCTCACGAACCAGATTGACGTTCCGGCGATAATTCTTTTTTTGAATTCGGATAAGCTGGTCTCTTAGTTTTGTCATCCGGACACCACCTCTGGATCTCTATATTCAAAATGC
>JASJGP010000025.1:0-6072 GCA_033791485.1 Desulfobacterales bacterium
CAAAAAATGGCAAAATCCGGACAAACTTCTTCACAGAAATGGCATCCCACGCAGGCTGCAGGTTCCTCTACAAAAGGGGGATGATATCCCTTCCGGTTAAACTTATCGGACATCTTTAAAACCCCGCGGGGACAAAATTCCACACAAAGGCCACATCCTTTACACCGGCTTTCGATAATATGGATCTCGGCCGGTGGCAGCGATTTCTCTTCCAAATCAAGAGGCTTTCTCCACATCTTCATGGTAATAATCCTGCTTTAAAATTGATGGCGTCGTAGAAAGTCCCATCTACTCCGTTGCAGCGGTTTTTCAGGAACTCGGCATACTACTTGTATTGCCTCGTCCCTGAAAAACCACTGCGCCTTGTATATGTAACTTTCTACTTAGCCATAAACGTTACTTTTACGAATGCGTCAAAATTGTCTAATTCATTAACATTATATTGGTGAATTCGTAAAAAGTCAAAAACTCCCTCTATCTTTTTTAAAAACTTTACCAAAATGTTTTTTCCTGTTATTTTGTTTTTAGCTTAACTGGCGGAAAATATCCCACTTACAACTAACAACAAGCAACGGACAATTTTAATCAGGAAATGATTACAAGCGATACCAGTTATCTTTGTCGACAGCCGGCTGAGAAATACGGCGGTGAAAAGTCCGAGTACATTGTTGAGGATGAAACAAAAGAGAAAGAACCGGACACAGGCAAATACATTCTCTGCCGCCAGTGCCACCAAGTGATAACAAGCCCGGCTGAACGTATCGAAATGCAGGGTGCCCACCAGCACACATTTGCCAATCCTCATGGCAGTGTTTACCAGATAGGCTGTTTCAGGTCTGCCGTAGGATGCGGATATGCAGGCCAGGCATCTGATGAATTCAGCTGGTTCACAGGGTATAGCTGGCGAGTTGCCGTCTGTGGGAGTTGTCTTTTTCATTTAGGCTGGCTGTTTATCTCACCGGGTAGGCAAAGTTTTAACGGACTGATTCTTGATCATCTTATTCACCCCGGCTGAAAGGGAAGGAATCTGGCTTTTATGAAAGAGTCAGGCAGTAACAGGCTGTGGTAAGTCAAAAGGTCATAATGCCGGTAGCTCATTTCCACGAGCTATGAAAAAGAAAACCATGAAAAAAATGATGAGACCTTCGAAAAATGATAATTTTTATTTGAGCGTGACATCCTGCCGATGGCGGGAGCAAACAGTACCGGTTTGTAAAGGTCTCATAATCATTTTATCTGCCTTACTCGTCATTTATGCAATATCGTCTACTGCAATTGCTGAAGAGAGTATACCTTCAAGTTCTCGATCACAGGAGGCAATTTCCAGGGTAAAACCACAACTGGAGAAGGATTTTGCTGGCAAAAATATGAAGTTTTGTGCGCCAATTTATATCAGAATCTTCAAGGAAGAAAAAGAACTTGAATTATGGGTAAAGGAAAATAACAGTTTTACGCTTTTTAGAAAATATCCTGTTTGTACCTATGGTTACGGATCGTTAGGCCCTAAAACAAGACAAGGTGATGGGCAGGCACCTGAAGGCTTTTACTATGTAAAGCCTGATAAGTTAAATCCAGTAAGTGATTTTCACCTTTCATTTAATCTTGGCTATCCAAACAAATATGATCGAATCCATCAAAGAACAGGTGGTGCGTTGATGGTGCATGGAAACTGTGTATCAATTGGATGTTATGCCATGACTGATGAAAAAATCGAGGAAATATATGCTATTGCTGATGCGGCTTTGAGAAATGGTCAATCTTTTTTTAGAGCTCATATATTTCCTTTTCGCATGACAGACAAAAACATGCAAAGACACACAAATTCGAAGTGGTATCCATTCTGGCAGAACCTTAAGGAGGGTTATGATTTTTTTGAAAAAAAAGGAAACATTCCGCCAAATGTTGAGGTGCAAAACAGGCGGTATGTGTTTAACCTATCAAGATAAAATGCGGCTGACCATCTCAAACAGGTGGCAGCCAGGGATTTTGTAGTTTAAACATTTAGTGTCTGTTGCCCTGATTGCCAAACAGTATGGCCTAAATTTAAGAAAAACCTGCATCCCTTCTGAAAAAAAGTCAACAGCTTTAGGCTTCGCCGGTTACTTTTTATTTTTTTTAATAAATTCGCTTTCGATTTTCTGGGCAACCTCCAGGGCTGTGGTCATGGCATCATTGATTTTAAACATTTGAACTTTTAATGTTTTCAGGGAAGCCTGCGTGGTTACAATTTGATCATCGCCGATTAAAAGCTGCTGAAGCTGTTTGGCTTTTTCGGCCAAACTGGACATCTTGATGGCAAAAGTGCCGATTTCTTCCGCCCATCTCATACGATCTTGATCTTCAAATGACATTTGTCCGTTAGCTATGCCTTCTTCCAGTATTTCGATGCCGTATTCTTTCGCATCTGCAATAATTTCCCACATGGTGGTCTCCTTTCAATAAGTTGTTTGAAACCCTCAACCATTTCCCCCGGCTTATCACTCCAGAAATATACAACTGGTGGTTGCAATGGGATTTGTATTATATAAAATGTAGGGAGGGTTGTCGGGTTGTCCTTTTAAAGTTTTCAAGGTTAATCTAATACAGTATAAGCTGTTTTTAAAACACAAATCAAGAAAATATGCACTACACACTTGTTACATCATTTTATTTAATAAAATTTTAAAACTGAAAGGCGTGTCCCGCATAGATATTATTGTTTGTCTTTTTAAGTTCTGTACGATATATATCATTACAACAGCATCTTTTGCTATTGACGAAACCATCTATATAACTTTAGCGATGCGGCACTTATTTCAACACGCAACCCGAAACCACAACCCACAACCCATAACCCGAGACCCGCATGATTACAGACGATCATAAACATATTAAAATCCTTGTCATTGATGACGAACCGGTGGTGCTGGATGTGGTATGTCGAGCATTGGAAGTGGCAGGATTTGATGTCTTCTCAGCCACCGGTGGCAAAATGGGTATGGAGATATTCAGGAAAGAACAGCCGGTTCTGGTTTTGACCGACATAAACATGCCGGAAATGACCGGTTTTGATATTCTAAAAATCATTAAACATGAATCGCCCACTACTCAAGTTCTCGTTTTCTCTGGTAAAGGTACCACCGGTGATGTAATCGAGGCGCTGCGTCTGGGTGCATGCAATTATCTATATAAGCCGTTGGCCATCGAGTTTTTGCTTCTTACCGTCAACAGATGTATAGAACGGTATGAACTGATTCAGGAAAGAATGAACCGAAGTGCCATGCTCGAAAAACAGGTTACCGAACGGACAGCCGCACTAACGCGAACATTCCATTCTACGGTGAAATCTCTAGGCCGTCTCATTGAAATGCGGGATCCGTATACGTTCGGCCATCAACACCGCGTGGCATTTCTGGCTGTTGCCATCGGGAAAGAATTGTCAATGGCCCAACAAGAACTAGAGATCATTCAGGTGGCAGGTCTGTTACATGATATCGGTAAGGCGGCTGTGCCTGCCGAACTGCTGGTAAAGCCATCACAACTGACCACCCAGGAATTCGAACTTATCAAATGTCATCCGCAAGCAGGCTATGATGTATTGAAAGATATCCCGTTTACGGCATCACTGGGCAAAGACGTGGCGATTATCGTGCTGCAGCATCATGAACGTAACGATGGCACCGGCTATCCGCAAGGATTGAAAGACGATGAAATTGAGCACGAGTCAAAAATACTGAGTGTAGCGGATATTTTTGAGGCCATATCCTCTCACCGACCTTATCGTCCGGCGTTTGATATTGAAAGCGCCAAAAAGGAGCTGATGAACAAAAGAGATAAATATTATGCTCCGGAATGTATCGATGCGTGTATGCGGGTAATCGAACAAAACCACAATGATCTGTCTCGCTTATTTGAACCCGTTACCCGAACACTTGCCAATCATGTCCATAATCCTATTTACAAATAAACCCCTTCGATCATAAAGGACGCGATAGCCACCGTAGAAAATGAATGGAATAATCTAAGCCCGACTTTCTGAAAAATGCAAACCAACGCTTCTCCCACATCGGGATAAGGAGTAAATGACCACACTCAAGGGCCTGGTTCTTGTAAATCAAGAATAGATGCACCACGCACTTGTCACATCATTTTGTTTAATAAAACTTTAAAACTGAAGGAATGTCTCCCTGATTTTCCCCAAGGCAACACATGAAAATAGTTCTAGCAACCTTTGGTTCACGTGGCGATGTTCAACCGATGATAGCCCTCTCATTGGCCCTCAAAGCAGATGGAAACGAAGTTCTTTTAGCCGGACCCCCTGAAAAGGCGGAGTGGGTTAAGCAGGCAGGATGCCCCTTTTATCCTCTGGGAGGGGATGTTACAGCTTTCATCGATGGTATGGAAAATGCCCATTCGTTCCATTCCGGTATTCGTTTTATTCGTTATGTCCGTAAGGAACTGATTGCCCAATTCGAAATTTTTAATAAAATCATCGCCGGGGCAGATTTGGTTGTAGGTGCATCTTTGGTATTCGGTTTATCCACTGTGGCCGAGTTGATGGGAATTGAGTACCGCTATATCGCATTTACACCACAGCTTTTACCCTCCGGCTATTCTCCTTTCCCGGCTTTCAAACATCATGGGCTTCCCAAATGGTATAACCGAATGACCTGGAAAATTGCCAGGATGCTTGATAAGTTCAATTTAACCCGGCTGATTAATAATAAGCGTAAGGAACTCGGGTTAAAACCAGTTCAAGATGCCTGGCTTCATATTCTGGGCAAAAAGGTAATCGTAGCTTCTGACAAGGTTATTGCCCAGGTTCCACCGGACGTTGATGTCGCCTTTACTCAAACCGGCTATTTGCATTTGCACCAGCAGGATCAACACCTTGCGGAATTAGAAGAGTTCTTAAGGGATGGTTCGACTCCTGTTTTTGCAGGTTTCGGAAGCATGCCAAAGCAGGATCAAGCCAGGATTGTCCCAATGATTGTCCAAGCTGCACGATCAACTGGACAGCGAGTTATTATTTGTAAGTTTTGGGACGAGCCATCCGAATTTTCAAATTCAAATGATGTCTTCTTTATCAGGAAATATCCGCATTTAAAACTTTTCCCCAAAATGGCAGCGGTGATACATCACGGTGGGGCAGGAACCACCGCAACCACCGCAATCAGCGGTATTCCTCAAATCATCGTTCCTCATATACTTGATCAATATTATTGGGGGCATCAGGTGTATCAATCCCATCTTGGCCCAAAACCCATATGGCGATCAAGGTTAACACCACAAAAACTTTCAGCAGCTATCCAGGAATGCCTGTCGAAGGATCTGATAATTCAAAGAGCCAAGGCCGTCTCGGAAATGATCAATCCGCAGGACAGTTTGGATATGGCAGTCCGCGAAGTAGTAAAAGTCCAAGGTTGATACGATATCGGAATTCCGAGGAGCCTCGTAACCTGTCTATGCTTGAGGATTTTGAACAGAAATATTGACCGCTATCTATTTATTGAACAGATTCAAATTATATATTGTATCAAAAAACCATTTGTCTTAATATATAGTGAATGCTGACTTCTTCATAGAGTGATTCCTTTGGGTAAAAAAGCTTAAGCCAACGGTATTTACTGTTGGGATGCATCATGAGTGAAATACAAGTTACTAAAAAAACGGCTCAAAGAAACGGTTTCGGTCCACAATCGGTGCAGTGCCAATGGGCAATAAACGAAATAAAGGCTAAGCTCGATTCTTATAAGAAATGGATTCACAGTTTATTGTTGTTTGGCAGCTATGCTTTGAGTCAAGCTGGGCTACATTCTGATATTGATTTTCTGGTTTTGAAGAAAAAAGGGAAGCATGCCAGTAGATTTCATAAAACTCTGCTTGATCTTAAACTGGCCTTCAGAAAAAAAAGCAAAGATCCGGTTGATATTCAGATTGTATCTTTTGATGAAAAGTCGATTAAATGTCTGTTTAAGCTTTCTCTGCCATTGGCCCATGCCGTCCGACAGGGTGTAGTCATATTGGATGACGGGTGGTTTAAAACACTGCTATCAAGGCCATATCCCAAATGGCCGACCAGAGAAGCCGCTG
>JASJGP010000026.1:0-3423 GCA_033791485.1 Desulfobacterales bacterium
GCCTTTGATGTACCGGATCTCCTTGCAGATTCGGGTATGATAGAACATGCTATTGTTAATCTGCTGCAAAATTCCATTCATGCACTCAGTCTTGCACCCCGTCCCGAAATCACAATCAAGACCTTCTGCCGTGACGATCATATCTTTTTACAGATCAAGGATAATGGGTGCGGTATCCCTGAAATACATCTGGAAAGCATCTATTCACCATCTTTTTCATTAAAGGGCAGCCGGGATACCACAGGTTCATACTCAAATTTGATAAAGGGAACCGGATACGGCATGGCCAACGTCAAAAAATACATCGAACAGCATAGAGGGAGTATTTCTGTTGAGTCAGAGCCTGGTGTAGGGACTCAATTTACAATCCAGCTACCGGTTATAAATAAGGAACTGACAGTTGAAGAAAAAAAGACGATAGAAGAAAGACAGATTTATCCGGGGCAACGGATTCTTCTGGTGGAAGATGAAGTTGATATCTCGGATGTCCAGTATACCATTCTGTCTGATAGCCCCTGCAATCATCAGGTGGATGTCGCCCATAACGGTCGTATGGCACTGGATCTGTTTGACCGGAATTCTTATGATCTCGTCAGTCTGGATTATATACTTCCAGGCGACATCAATGGAATGGACATCTATCACCATATCCGGCGAAAAAAGACAGAAATACCCGTATTATTCACATCTGGGAACCTTGAATTTTTGCAGTCAATCAAGGATTTAAAAGCAAAAGACAAGATGATAGACCATATTTCTAAACCTTGTCAGAATAAAGAATATCTTGATCAGATAAATAAACTGCTTGATCGCAGGAACAATTAAACCCAAAGCACTGCGTAACCTTTTTGTTTTTAACCTGTGAAAAATGTCATCAAAGTTTGAATTAAGTTTATGTTTCTCAAGATTAAATTAAAGAATTCTATATTGAAAGATTTATGCGCCTGGGGCGATTATCTTGTTTATAAAGACCCAGTATGGGGCTGTATTTAAGGGCGTTTACTGGTATTTTAAAGACTCAGTCAAGACAAGATTCGGGCATGCTTGGCTATATTTTTACATTAACTCCAATATAACAAATTTATAGTGCTGATTTTGAACTACACAACAGCCTTCACCTGTGGGTTGAGAGTGATACGTCTGGTCTTCCCCGTTTTTTTTTCGGATTGGACAAGTTCATCCGTGCCAGTGACCTGCTTTACCTTTATATTGATAATATCCGATGTTCTCAGGTTGGTGTTGATGCCCAGAATGAATATGGCAAGATCCCGTGGCTTATCGTGGAGGTTTTTTTTGATTGCATTGATGTCTTTCAGATTCCGGATGGGTTCAACTGCAGTTTTAGAGCAAGGTTGGACGCTGATAGGGGTCAAAATTCAACGCTATTTGACACAAAAAGGTTGAGGAATTAACTCTATTGTCAGAAACGATGGACAAAATGGTAGGTAAATTTAAGATCGCCTGACTGTTATTGAAAAATAATAACATTCAATGTACTCTTATTGCAATTATGTGATGAGTAAAAAATTCCCGATTTAAAAATTGTAATAAAAACGAACGATCGTTATTTTTTACTTGACAATAAGATTTATTACGTGACTAATATATGGTTCTAATCTCATATGGTTTGTCCAATTCCAGGCGAACTATGATCCCTTTGTTATACACGGGGAACAGGGACGCAAATTTTTTAATTGAAAAAGCTGTGCAAATTTTAGTTTAATAAAATGTATAGGAGTATAAAATGGCAAAAAAAAGGGACAGGAAACAGGAAGTAATAATTGTCGGTACAGGACCTTCTGGTGCAACAGCAGCCCTCGAACTTGTTAAGCGGGGTAAAAAAGTCCTTATGATAGAAACTGGGATTGAGGATCAATTAGGACGAGGAGTATTTCATACATATAAAAATCTCTATGATAAACATCTTTTTTTTTCACGTTCAAAAGAAGGAATTATTATTGATCGTGCTTTGACACTTGGAGGTTCTTCAGCGGTTTTTAGCGGTAATGCTTTTCGACCGACAAAGTCGTTTCAGGATGACCTCGGTTTGGACCTCGAACCCACTATTCAGGAAACCATCGATGAGCTGAAGCTTGCGCCTTTCCCTAATGAGTTTATGAAAGGCTGGAATGGAACACAGAGACTGGTGGAAGCCGCGAATACGCTTGGCATCAACTTTTTACCGCAACTAAAATTTATTGACCCATCACGCTGTAATCCAAAATGTGATTCCTGTATGTCCGGTTGTTCTATCAATGCACGCTGGACTGCTCGTGATTATGTGAGAAAAGCAATGGCATGGCCCAATGGCATCGACCTTATTATGAATACTACTGTTGAAGAAGTTCTTATGGATAATGATAAAAAAAGAGCCATAGGAGTTCGGGTCTCTGGAAATAAAGATATTCCGGAAAAACTTTATGCTGATACGGTTATTCTGGCTGCAGGTGGTATGGGAACTCCGACTATTTTACAGAAAAGTGGAATCGAAGAGGCCGGCAAATCATTTTTCATGGATCCAATGGATGTGGTTGTGGGTTTTACAAAAGAAAAAGGACCTTGGAAAGCCATGACATTCACTCATGCATGTGAGGACTTTGAAGAATCAGATCATTTTATGATAGGAAATGTAAAAGGTGAGGGGGCTTGGCTTTCTCAGATGATGCGTTTAAAACCATTTTTTAAGAATATTTTGAAATTTCAGAAAAGAGGACTCTATTCCATGGGCATGTTTACTAAGATTGCTGATGAAAACAAAGGGTGGATTGATGCAAAGGGAAGAATGTCAAAGCCAATGACCGATAATGATATGAGAAATATGAAAAAGGGAGATGACCTTTGCACGCGAATACTGATAGAAGCTGGCTGCGAGCCCGATACTATTTCCATAAGCACAATGATAGGTGGACATCCGGGGGGTACTGCAGCTATTGGTACCGTTGTTGATCAAAATTTTGAGAGCTTGAAGATTAAGAATCTTTATGTTTGTGATACAAGTGTTTTCCCCCGTTCGCCGGGGTCTCCTCCGGTGCTTACGCTAATAGCCATGGTTAAAAAATGGGCCAGAGAACTGGATATTGCTTAGCCCAAGTTCGTCAAAAAAAAATAAGGGTAAAACATTATATTCCCAAGTGTGGTGAGTGAAGTACTATCGAAAGTAAAAGCGATTGTCAGTGAATAGAAATTGAAAAAAAATATTGCAATTGCCATCATTGATATGAGTTTCAGGATGTGGTAGGGTGAAAATCAGATACTCACCTAAATCTGGAGGCGTTCATGCAAATATCCCTCAACTTCAAAAACATTGATTCGTCAGACTCTCTAAAATCCCATGTCCAGGAAAAATTCGATAAATTAGACAAGATGCTGGATAATTCAGCCGATGCACATATCGTTTTATCGGTAGAAAAATTATGCAACATT
>JASJGP010000027.1:0-5947 GCA_033791485.1 Desulfobacterales bacterium
GGTTTACTTCTCTTAAGAAATCAACACCCTGGCGCACACCACCTGCCTTTTCACCCGGAACTCCAAGCTCGATTCCCACATGAGCGCCGATTGCTATGTAAACAGCTTTATAGCCCTGGCTGAAAAGATTATCCACTGTCAATTCCGGACCAAGGGGCGTATTGGTCTTAATTTCTACACCAAGATTTGTCACCACCTCAATATCTTTATCCAGAACTTCTCTTGGAAGCCGGTGCGCAGGGATACCGACTCGCAGCATTCCACCTGCCTCGGGCAGGGCTTCAAAAATAGTGGACACAATTCCCTTCCGAGCCAGCTGATAGGCAGCGGAAAGTCCTGCGGGGCCTGACCCTATAATTGCAACCTTTTCTTTTCTTTTGGGCAGGCATTTTATTTCTATATTTCGGGGGTCAAATTGATCAGCAGCCAGGCGCTTGAGGTCCCGGATAGCAACAGGATCATCAACTTCACACCTGCGACAGGCATCTTCGCAACCATGGGGACAAATTCTCCCAAGGACTCCCGGCAACGGCAGGTCTTCCATTATAATTTCAAGAGCCTGCTTATATTTTCCCTGCCCCACCATCTGGACATAGCCCTGAACATTCAAACCCGCAGGGCAGGCAAGACGGCAAGGGGCCTTGTCCGCCTTTTGCACGGCAAAAGAACCGGGAATACCCTGGGCATATTCTTTATAAATAGCTTTCCTGCTGCTCAAACCCTCATCGTATTCGCTTGGCAATTCCACAGGGCAGACTTCCGTACAATCATTGCACGCGGTGCATTTGTCAGCGTCGATATAACGCGGGGTTTTGTGAAGGGTTATCTGAAAGTTTCCCGGTTTTCCCTTAATCTCTTTGATTTCTGATAAGGTATGCAGTTCAATGTTTAAATGCCGGCCGACCTCGACCAGTATTGGAGAGATAATTCACATTGCACAGTCATTGGTGGGGAATGTCTTGTCGAGCTGAGCCATTGCCCCGCCAATGGACGATGATTTTTCTATGAGGTGAACATAATACCCTGAATTAGCTAAATCGAGTGCCGATTGCATACCGGCGATACCGCCACCTACAACCATTACTGATCCCGTTACTTTTTTTGTCATCTTAATTAATCTCCTTTGTTAAACCTAAAAACTAAGATTAAGCTGAATTCTAATATATGCCGATTAATAACTTGTCAATAAAACTTAAAGTTATGATTAAATTTTTTCAAATCACCCACAGGCTTTCCGGCAGGTAAAGTTGGACATAATTAACCGAAATCATAATTGTAAATTTCCTCCAAACAGCCCATTTAAAATTCTGATTTAAACAGAGCAACCTATATTATTTTATTTAATATGGGCATCTTTTATTTTTTCTTTGTGTTTTTGGTGTCTTTGTGTTGAGAAAAGGCATGTTAAAAACATTACCGGAAAACTAAAGAGCCAATTTCAAAACGTCCCATTTCGAAACAGGCTCTAAAAAATAAAAAAATGAATTCTACCGGCAGAAAACCAAAAGTTATTATTATATGCGGACCTACGGGAATCGGAAAGACTTCTGTTGCCATTAAAATTGCCGAAGCCGTTAACGGTGAAATAATTAGTGCAGATTCGATGCAGATTTACAGGCATATGGATATTGGCACGGCCAAACCTGCACCGGCGGAGCTGACCAGGGCTCGCCATCATATGATAGACATTGTTAATCCTGACGAGCATTTTGATGCTGCACTCTTTTCCGGGATTGCTCACAATAAGGTGCTTAAGCTTGATAAAAGGCGTATTGTTTCGATTGTTGCAGGAGGGACAGGGCTTTATATCAAGGCGCTTATCCACGGACTTTTTGGTGCAGACCCTTCTGATTATGATATACGCATGAGACTTAAAGGGGAAGCTGATGCTCATGGAAGCGGTTTTCTATATAAAAGACTGGCTAAACGCGATCCTGTTGCGGCCGGGAGAATCCATCCAAATGATACATACAGAATAATAAGAGCTCTTGAATTGGCGGAATCAACCGGCAAAACGATTTCAAAGCACCATGGGGAACACAGGTTTGCAGATAAGCGATACAAGGTTTTGAAAATCGGCCTGCAAATGGAAAGGGAAGCGCTGTACGATCGTATAAACCAAAGAGTTGATGTGATGATAGAGCAAGGACTTGTGGATGAAGTCAGCGGCTTGCTGGAAAGGGGCTATTCGGAAAACCTCAAATCCATGCAGTCCATCGGCTATAGACATATGGTCGATTTTATTAAAGGGCGTGTTTCATTAGACGAGACAATCCGAACCTTAAAGCGGGATACAAGAAGGTATGCAAAGCGGCAGATGACATGGTTTAATGCAGATCCTGAAATTGTGTGGACAGAACCGGATCATACGGAAGATATTATGCTGCGAGTAAAAGATTTTCTGCAATTATGAAAGTACGAAAACACGAAAAGAGATATCACTTTAGTCACTTAATAATTCAAAGATACACCCTTGACACGCGATCCGATATCCTGGTTACAACCTCATAGTTGATGGTGTTAGTAGATCTTGCAACATCATCGACTGTAATGGATACGTTGCCCTGATGGCCGAAAACGACCACCTCATCTTCGATTTCAATTTCCGGGATGTGGCCTACATCAAGCATTGTAAGATCCATGCAAACACGGCCAATAATGGGCGCTTTTTGTCCATGTACAAGCATATAGCCGTTAGATGACATCAGACGACTGAATCCGTCTCCATAACCGACGGGTATTGTGGCAATGGTTGTCGGTTTTTTTGTTTTATGGGTAATGCCGTAACTGACCATGAAACCGGCAGGTACTTTCTTAAGATGAATAATCCTTGCTTTTAAAGACATGGCAGGCATAAGTTTTATGCGGCTTTTATCAATCTCATCAGATGGATAAAGACCATAAACTGCGATGCCCGCCCGCACCATGTCAAGATGGGTTTGGGGCATGTCTATAATCGCACCGCTGTTGGCTGCATGCTTTACATTAAATTTCAAACCGGCTTTGTGAAGCCGGTCTAAAAAATTCGAAAAAATTTGAAACTGTTTTTCGGCATATGACTTGTCAGCCCAGTCTGCTGTTGCAAAATGGGTAAATATTCCTTCAAGTTTAAGACCTGAAAGTCCTGCGATGGATTTAACCTCTTCAACAGCACTGTCGGCAGCAACTGCGCGGCGACTGTCCGGCAGTAGGCCGAGTCTTCCCATACCTGTATCGACTTTAAGATGAATTTTGATTTTTATATCCAAGGAGGATGCTGTGTCGGAAAGCGCTCGGGCTGTTTCATAGGAATAAACGGTCTGGAGCAGGTCAAACTCATTAAGCCTGGCGGCATCAGATGGCGGCGTGTAACCGAAAACCAGGATAGGGGCATCTACGCTGGCTTCTCTAAGCCGAATTCCCTCGTCAACCCTTGCCACCCCAAGCGCTTCTGCACCGTTTTTCAATGCCTGCCTGGCCACTTCGATAGTACCGTGGCCGTATGCATTTGCCTTTACAGCAACCATGAGACGGGCGTTTGGATTGGTAATACGCCGTAGTTCCCGCACATTGTGTGCGATAGCGTTCAAATCGATTTCTGCCCATGTGAGAAGGGAATCCAAAGAAATTACCTCATAAACCTAACCAGGATAAATTGAGCGCTTCGCTTGATGAGCGCTCCGCTCAAAGCCGAAGGCTGCTCTTTAAGTCCCGAAGGGACGTTCCTCAAGTCCCGAAGCGTCTACAACAAATCATCAATAGGAGTACACTCAAGACCGAATGCATCAGCAACCCCTTTGTAAACCACTTTACCTTTGGCAACGTTTACACCGGGCTTAATTTCCGGATTTTCAATTATTGCCTTTTTCCAGCCCTTGTTTGCTATTTCAACGGCATAAGGCAATGTTGCATTTGTAAGCGCGTTTGTGGATGTTTTTGGTACAGCTCCCGGCATGTTTGCTACACAGTAGTGTATTATGCCGTCCACCGTGTAAATCGGGTCTGAATGGGTTGTCGCTTTTGATGTTTCAAAGCACCCACCCTGATCTATGGCGACATCAACAATTACAGCCCCTTTTTTCATGGTTTTCAGCATTTCTTTTGTGATAAGTCTTGGTGCTTTTGCTCCGGGAATAAGAACAGCGCCTACCACAACGTCGGCCTCTTTAACAATTTTACGAATAGTAGCCGGGCTCGACATCAAGGGAAAGCAGTTAGCGGGCATTATATCGCTAAGATAGCGCAACCGGTCAAGATTGAAATCGAGGATGTAAACTTTGGCTCCTATGCCGCAAGCCATCTTGGCAGCATTGGTTCCGACTACTCCACCGCCGATAACCAGAACAGTTCCGGGGTTTACTCCGGGAACGCCGCCCAGCAGAAGTCCTCTGCCACCATAAGCCATTTCAAGGTACTTTGCCCCCTGCTGGATGGCCATACGACCGGCCACTTCGCTCATGGGTGTGAGCAGGGGCAGGGAGCCGTCTTCTTTCTGGATGGTTTCATAGGCAATATTGATGCTTTTGCTTTTAATAAGCACATTGGTCAGTTCTTCCGCTGCTGCCAAGTGAAGGTAGGTAAAAACAATCTGGTTTTCCCTGATAAGATCATACTCCGGTGGCAGGGGTTCTTTAACATGCATAACCATATCGGCACGGTTGAATATTTCTGCCGGTGTGTCGATTATTTCGGCTCCACTTTTGAGATATGTGCTGTCTTCATAACCGCTGCCCATACCCGCGTTTTTTTCCACTAAAACCGTATGTCCATTTTTCTTCATAACCTCCACCCCTGCCGGCGTCATGGAGACACGGTTTTCCTCAGCCTTGATTTCTTTTAAGATTCCTACCTTCATTGCACACCTCTTTTTGTTTTATACAATCTCTATTGCACACGCCATTGACACTCCACCACCGCCGCAAAGGGTGGCAAGGCCGAGAGTTTCACCTCTTTTTTTCATAGCATGTATTAAAGTTACCATGATCCTGGCGCCTGTCGCACCAACAGGATGCCCCAGTCCGATTCCGGACCCGTTTACATTTGTGATCTCCCTGTTTAGTCCCAGGTCCCTTTCGCAGCCTATGTACTGAGCGGCAAAGGCCTCATTTAGCTCTATAAGCTCAAAATCTTCTATTTTTAAACTGCTCCTTTTAAAAAGATCCTTTACAGCAGGCACAGGAGAAAGGCCCATTACTGAAGGATGGCATGCACCTTTTCCTACCGCCTTTATCCTGGCAAGAGGATGAATTCCCAGGGATTTAGCTTTTTCAGCAGACATGATTACCATACCAGAAGACCCGTCATTGATACCGCTGGAATTTCCTGCAGTCACCTTGCCGATTTTGGGCAGAAAGGCAGGCGGAAGCTTAGCAAGCTGTTCCATTGTCAAACCGGGCCTGAAATGTTCGTCTTTGTCAAAGATAATTGGATCTTTTTTTCTTACCGGGATTTCAATGGGCACTATTTCATCCTTGAATGAACCGTCGTTTGTTGCCCTTTCCGCATTGTTCTGGCTTCTTAGTGCAAGTTCATCCATTTCTTCTCTGGAAATATCCATGTGCTGGGCTATGAATTCAGCGGTATGTCCCATAATGTATGGCTTTCCCTTGAAAAAACTCAAGGGGGGTTCATCTGCGTTTACCGGCCCGTCTTCAGGATGGGGTATGATGTGTGACCCGCAGTGAAGGGCGTGGATCATGGAATCGACAAAAACGCTGTCCTGAAGGCGGCAACCCCATCTTGCGCCGGGCACGGTGTATGGTGCTCCGGACATGTGCTCGACACCACCTGCAAGTATCACATCGGCCATGCCTGCCTGAATCATCGCCATGCCGGAGATTACAGCTTCCATTGATGATATACAAACTCGGTTAATCGTTACAGCAGGAATTGTATCCGGAAGACCGGCAAGAAGTGCGCCCACGCGGGTTACGTTAAGGGCGTCCACAGGTTCAATGCAGCAGCCGTA
>JASJGP010000028.1:0-5540 GCA_033791485.1 Desulfobacterales bacterium
AGTTCATTTATATTTCTGTATTAAATGGGGAGAATCTTAGACATTTGAAAATATGCGACGCAAAGGAGCTGTTCGTCGAGCAGTTAATAAAGTCTGGATTGGAATATTGCATCATTCGCCCAAATGGATTTTTTTCAGACATGACTGAGTTTTATACAATGGCAAAAAAGGGACGAGTCTATTTATTCGGTGATGGAGAACTGAAAACGAACCCGATACATGGCGAGGACTTAGCAGCAGTCTGTGTTGAAGCCATTGATAAGCCTGATCAAGAAATCAAGGTGGGTGGGCCTGAAACCTTTACACATAATAAGATTGCGGCGGCAGCCTTCGAGGCTTGTATGTTCAAAGTTAGAAAAAATAATAATTTTATCGGGGGTGTGGGGGTATCCCCCGCCCGCTTATAGTAATACGAAAACGAAAAGCTTTCTTTTATCGGTAAAACCAATCATCATAGCGGAAGAGAAGGGTTGTGGCTTGGGCTCCGAGCCCGTCGCAGAGTTTCTTCCTTCCGCCAGGTTTAAGTCGGGGATTAACTTGGTGCACGACACCGTACAGTGACAAGGCTGATGATTCCTGGCATCTATTTTACCAAAAAGGAGGTTTTCCGATGCAATCATTTTACATGGGTAGCGATGTTAGCAAAGGGTATGCTGATTTCGTAATTCTGGATTCAAGAAAGCAGCAGGTTATGAAAAACTTTCAACTCGATGATACATTTGAGGGACAAAGTCATCTCTATGACATCCTCAGCCAGTTCCTGGCAGCTCATTCAGGAGCAAACCTGTTAGCTGCAGTTGAAAGCACCGGCGGATATGAAAACAACTGGTACAATACATTGGTTAAGTTTCAGAGTACCTTGAATATTCAAACATCCCGTTTGAATCCGCTTGGAGTCATGCACAACAGCAAAGCCGACTTAAAGCGAAACAACACTGACAAGATCAGCGCTCAAAGCATTGCCGAGTATTTAATCACACATCCTGAAAAAGTGACTTATCAGCAAGAGAATCAAATGGCAAGCTTGAGAAAACAGTGGGGGTTCATTAAGATGCTGACCAAGCAAAGCACTCAATTGCTAAATCAGTTAGAATCCCTTCTCTATACAGCCAATACTGAATTGCTGGCCTACTGCAAGGACGGTACGCCGGGCTGGGTTTTAAAGCTGCTGCTGAAATACCCGACCGCAGCCAGACTATCTAAAGCCAGGGTGCCTGCCGTGTCTCAAATTCCATATGTGACATCAGAGCGAGCGCAAGAGTTGGTAATCAGCGCCAAACGAAGCGTAGCTTCTGCTTCCGACCGAATAACAGAAAAACTTGTTTCTGCAACGGCAAAACAGATTCTTAACTTAAAGAAAACAATCGATGAACAAGCAGAGCTCATGATCAAAGAATGCCCAATCCCTGAAGTCGATATTCTCAAGACCTTTACCGGTATAAGCGATTCATCCGCAATCGGACTGATCCTTGAGATTCAGGCTATAGAGCGCTTCGAGACCGTTAAAAAACTTGCTTCATTCTTTGGCATTCATCCAATCTATAAAACCAGCGGAGATGGCAGGGGCGGTTTCCGTATGAGCAAAAAAGGACGAAAAGAACCACGTAAAATCCTGTTCATGGTGGCGCTAACTGCCATTAGGTCCAACCCTCTTATCCGAAAGATATACTTGGAACGTACAGAAAAAGGGATGGAAAAAATGGCTGCCATAGGACTTTGCATGCACAAAATTCTTCGGATCATTTATGGTATGCTCAAACACGGAAAGCCGTTCGATCCGCAAATAGATTGGAACAACAGGCAGCGGTCGTTCAAAGAGAAATCAGCCGGCAAAAGAGATAAGAGCCGTCGTTTTCAGGATTATGATTCGAAGGCTCCAATATCCAGACGGCAAAATAAAAAAAGACTGGAACGAAAGCCGTCCCATAGTGTTAACGACACTAAGTTCGGGATCGATGCTCCCGTTCCAGAACTTGTATCATAACAAGAAAAAACCAAATAGTACAGATTTTACCGATTTGTCAAAGAACAGCTATAGGAGCAATAAAAATGCTCGATTAAACAGGTTAACCCGGACAGGAATTAAATATTGTTTTTTGGGCATAACTTACCCCAAAATTTTACTTGACTTCCTACGGATTAACTCTGCGGTGAAAATAAAATATTATACGTAATCGTATTTATAAATATATGTACTAAGTTAATTGGTGGCACACATTTAAAAAGGAGTAAGAATTGTCGAATATAGTAATCGTCGGAACCCAATGGGGAGACGAAGGAAAAGGCAAAATTGTAGATCTTCTGGCAGAATATGCTGATATTGTCGTTCGATTTCAGGGTGGGAATAATGCCGGTCATACCATGGTGGTTGATGGTAAACAGTTTATCAGCCATCTTGTACCTTCGGGTATTTTGCAGAAAAAAAGATGCGTCATAGGAAATGGTCTGGTGGTAGATCCTGAGGTTTTAATTGAAGAACTCGATAAATTAAAGACTATGGGTATAAACCCGGGTCCCGATGAACTGATGATCAGTGAAAAAGCCCATGTTATTATGCCCTATCACAAGAATATTGATCTTGCACGTGAGAAAAAGAAAGGCGACAAAAAAATAGGAACCACCGGTCGCGGCATCGGACCGGCATATGAAGATAAGGCAACACGCAGGGGGATAAGATTCGTTGAACTTATTGACTTGGAAGTTTTTAAGGAAAAAGTAACGACCATCTTAGAAGAAAAGAACTTTTATCTGAAAAATTACCTTTCTGCTGAAACATTAGACCCTGAAGATATTATCGAACAGTACTCTCATTATGCACAGCGACTTGCTCCTCATGTAACAAATGTTTCCGTATCCATATTCGAAGCTATCAAAGCAGGCCAACAGATCCTTTTTGAAGGAGCCCAGGGAACACATCTTGACATAGATCACGGTACCTACCCTTTTGTAACCTCTTCAAACACTGTTTCAGGAAATGCGTGCAACGGCGCCGGAGTCGGCCCAAAAGAAATCTCCGGTGTAATCGGTATCGTCAAAGCCTACACAACCCGGGTTGGCAGGGGGCCTTTTCCCACCGAACTTTTTGATAAAACCGGTGACTTTATTCAGGAAAAAGGAGCAGAATTCGGTGCAACAACCGGCAGAAAGCGCCGGTGCGGATGGCTCGACACAGTAATCCTGAAAAACGCCGTACGTTTAAACGGCCTTACAGGCATTACCATCACCAAACTGGATGTACTCGGTGGTCTTAAATCACTTAACATATGCACTTCATATGAATTTGAAGGCAAAGTTGTAAAAGATTTTCCTGCCGCCCTGAAAGTCCTTGCCGGCTGCAAACCCATTTTGGAAACTCTGCCTGGATGGTCAGAGGATATTTCAGGCATTCGAAGAATTGAAGATTTTCCTGAAAATGCAAAAAATTACTTAAGGAGAATTGAAGAGCTTATCGAAACTCCGATAGATATCGTATCAGTAGGCCCGGGAAGGGAAGAAACGATTGTTATTAAAAATCCTTTCCTTTAAATTTATTTGACTTTTTCAACGCATTAGCATAAATATCCAACCCAAGTCGGGACGTGGCTCAGCCTGGTAGAGCACAGCGTTCGGGACGCTGGGGTCGCTGGTTCAAATCCAGTCGTCCCGACCATTTATTGTATTATTTTATCCAATAATTAAAGGAAATCAGCAATTACACTGATTTCCTTTTTTTTTTGCTGGTTTGATTTTTTAATAGAAATACCGTAAAGATGGGTTTACTCTGGCCAGGCCACTTGACTTTCACTTATTACAAGATCAGTATTAGGGCAAACTGCATTTAAAAGCTCATTGAGTTTTCCAACTGTTGGAACTGAGCGACCCTGTTCATAGCGGGCATAAGCGTTACGAGATGATACACCAAGACGTTCCGCTGCTTGTGCCAACGAAAGATTACTAAGCTCACGTTTGCGCTGCAAAAGAAGACTGATCAGGGGCTTTATATCTTTTGACCCAACCTCAAAATTACCACCGGAGCCTAAAACTACTTCGGCTCTAAATCCTTTTGTATTAGCCATAGTTTCCACCATGTCTGCAACCATCTCAAGGGCTTCTTTTCGAGTATGCCCTTGAGTCATGGCCTCAAGAATTGGTATTTCAGCCAGCCAAAACTTGCCATCTTTGTATATTTTTCCTGGAAATCTCATTATCTTCTCCCTTTTTTGACTTTTCTAAGGATTGAACGAGCAAGCTTCTCGTTTATTTCCGTATGCCTTGGAATTGGTTCCTACCGATCGCCATCAGTCCAGATATCATGTCTGCCTCCATGACGAAGGAACCACCAGCCTCTTTTTATTAGAGCTTTTTCCAATTCTTTTCGCTTCATATCATGACCGTACACTTTTTGGTGTTCAGTGTCAAGAAGAATTGGGTACACTGAATAAAGAGATAGCTGAAATCGAAAGAATGTTAAAAGCGCTGATAAAGTCTTTAGAAAAAAACTTTTGAATCCTGGAACCCTGGAACCCTCTTCTCCAAGTAAATTGGAGAAGAAACATAATATTTTTCTTAAAAGTGGTATTATTTTTTATAATAGTGGTATTTGTTTTCACTTACTATTTGAATTTATTGATAAATAATACTTGACAAAATGAATTTGTTGAGATTAGTTGTAATTTTTAATAGCGATTAAAGGGTGTTTGCTATGGGAGCTTTTGCGGCACAAAATGCCATTATAAAGGATTCGGAAGACAGAAAAGATTCAAGAATACTTTTTAATGGAAAAAATCCTGTAACAGCGAAATGTTTTACAATTGATTCTCAATTTACAGCGTCTATTCAAGATTTGTGCACTTCTGGAGTTTTTATTAATACTGACAGGAAGTTTTCCGTAGGACAAGAGATTTCATTAATTTTCCACTTTCCTACATCAGGAAAAAAGATGATGGCAAGCGGTGAAATTGTAAGAGCCACGTATTCAGGAATTGGTGTGAAATTTAATATTCTCTTTAAAAAGTAAAGCCCCCCTCTTTTACTGTTCTCTTATTGAATCTTTAAATCGCGAGGCTTTGGTACTTACATAAATAAGTAAATTTAATATTCTTAAAAAGATAGATATTTACTTATTTATGTGCGTACCCTTCATACACAGTCGTTCCGACCACATATCATATTATTTTTTCTAATAAAAAAAGGAAATTAGCAATTACGCTGATTTCCTTTTTTTAGTGTTTGGGTAGATTTATGGTAGCCATTTCAGTGTAGTACACCGTTGATTGAGACGAACCCTATTTAAAGACCATAAAAATGGAGTTTGAAACCTTGCTGAATACACCCTTTTCACCTTCAAGTATCTTTTCCATCTCCCCGGGATCGAGGTGAACCGCTCCGCATCCTTCATTGACGCATATGTCGATCTTTACGTTATTATGCTCCACTTCCACCAGGCTGTGCGTGCCGCATCTGAAGCAGTGATTCTTGTGAACTTCGCTATAGGCATCGTCTGACTCTTTTGCGGCCTTGGCCCTTAGTTTCTCAATTTGTTTCCTTTCCTCCTCACGAAA